>JAJEHI010000104.1 GCA_022823775.1 Defluviicoccus sp.
CCAGTCCTTGACGTCGTCGGCGAGCGGAACCTCCTCGGGCAGCCAGTGGATGCGCTGCTGCGTAAGCCAGGCGTCATAGGCCCAGGGGTAGCGAAACGGCTTGTAGACCCCTCTGGAATCGAGCAGCGACATCGGCGTTCCCGCCGGGAGAGAATCTTTTTCCGATCCCGCGCGTTCGGTTTGGTTTGTCGTCACTTTCCCGACCCTCCTGCAACCGTGGTCGAATCCGGTCATGAAACCGGCTCCGTTTGGCTGGAGGGTACTCTGCAGTGAGACCCATAGGGGATCGAATGCGCCGCGCCGATTCGGCCGGTTGCATCACAGCCGCCTCGATTGACATCTTCCTAAGCTCAAATGCTGCGTTTGGCAGGCGATCCGACCGAGCGGGTTCGCGCACTCTAGTCTGCGGGATCGAAGCCGGAACAGGTGGGCAGTAAAGCGGCGGGGAGCCTATTGCGGTCCTGAAGTTCGTGACGTTCCGAGCCGGTTTGAGGCGTAAAGGGATGGATAGGGTGAAACTTTCCGCAGCGGTGGCCAACCCGGGGCGGGTCGCCGATGCCGTGGTGTCGGGGAATAGCCACGCGCCCCGTTCTGCAGTGCCTCGCTCGTCACGCGACGGTCTGAGTGGCGATGTCGTGTGTGGGCGAGGCGGGATGACCTGTTGGACCCGGGCCATCGTGGCGCGGTACAGCGTCCTTTCGTAGAACCGCGAAGCGCCCAGTCCGAGCGCGAGGGCGGTGACGCCCGCCAGAAATACTTTCATCGTGAAATCGAGGGGCCGGCCGGTGATGCCGCGATTGCCGGCCCCGATCTGCTCCCCTGTTTAAGGCTCCGCCAATTGCGGCGTTCCTTCCTCTCTCATGAGACAGAAGATCGCTTTGGCGGCCGCACCCATCGCCTTCGAAGCCAACTCCGTCGCGTTGAAAAGCTCGGGCTAAAGCTGCGGGAAGTTGCCGACGAAGTGCCGATAGAGGACGGCCTGGCTATCCGTTCCCACGGCTTCCACCCAGGCGGCGAACAGCTGTCCCAGAATCGGCCCGGCCGCAGCCCTGTTTTCCTCGGACGCCGCGCGCCGCACTTCGAACGCGGTCAGCATGGTCCGGCAGTCCTGTAGCGGGTGAGAGGCGACCGATGCGGCGAAGAAGAACGCCGTCCCCGCGATCAGCCTGTGTACATGGGCAGGCCTCCTTCATCCCAAGGATAGTCGAGACGGCAGGGTGGAGGAACTTCGCATGTTTCTATCGGAAACTCTCAAACCGGCGGATCGTCACCTCGCGTTCGTCGAAGGTGCAGGTCATGCACTTACTCGGCCTGTATCTCTTTGCCAGAGCGCATTGCCAAGCGCCGCCCGCAGTCGGGCTCCCCCCGGCAATTCAAGCCTGCGGCGCGGCCACGTGCGCAACCCTGGTCATCGACCGTACCGTTCCGGACATCCCGTCGATCTCCAGATAACGCGCGCTGCAGGCGAGCTGCACATAAAATCTTCGCGGCGGGCGTAAACTTGGGGCTTCTTGGACTCGGCGGTTCGGCCTAACCTGCCGGGCGAAATGCTCGCTGTGAACCACTCGGCACTGGCGGTCGCTTTGGCGTTCTTCTTGGCGGGCTGCGGCGGCAGCGAGGTCAGGATCTCGATGCTGCGGGATCCGATGCCGCCCGCTAGCCCCGACACGGAAGAAGACCGGCGGCGCGACTACGCCGGGCACCGGGAGTACCGCAACCAGCAAGGGCTGGCCCGGATCAAGGCACACTATGCCTACGCGCGCGGCGCGACCGGCGAAGGGATCACGCTGGGCATCGTCGATACGGGCATCGATCCGAGCCACCCGAAATTCGAGGACAGGCTGGAGATCGACAACGTCGAGGGCTACTACCCCGACTTCAGGGCCTGCCCCGACCGGACAGCCGACGGTTCGTGTCGCAGCCCGCTGGGACACGGTACCTATGTCGGCGGCATCATGGCGGCAGGACGACGCGCATACCCAGACGGCGGCAGCGCCGACGAGGCGACCATGCCGGGGGACGTCGGCGATCGCCAGAACGGACCCGGACAGACTTACGGCGGAAGCGGGTCCGCAGTTCATGGTGTCGCCTTCGACGCCAGGGTGATCTCGGTGGGCTCCCCAGGCGTAGACGACCTTCTGCCCGAACTTCCCGAGAACCCCACGCCGGAGCAGGTCGAACGGTTCATTGAGCAGATCGAGGGCATCGAGTCAGTGCTGGAGAGGCGGTTCGCATCGGCCTTCGAGCGGCTGAACTCGCGCGTCACCGCGGTCAATGCCAGCCTGGGCCTTCCCGGCAACATCGAGAACTTCACCGAGGAGGAGCTGCGCGAACGTTTCCCGAACGTCATCGAGGTGATCGCGCAAGCCGATATCCCGGCCGCCGCGCGCACCGTCTATGTGTGGGCGGCCGGCAACGCCGGCGGCGAGACCGGCGCCGATGGCTCGACCGACGCCGCGTCCTCGGTCGAGATCGTGGCCGGGCTGCCGGTGCGCATCCCGGAGCTGCGCGGCCATTCGCTCGCCGTGGTGGCGACGGACCGACAAGGGAGTGTCGCGGCGTTCTCCAATCGATGCGGGATCGCGAAGGCCTTCTGTCTCGCGGCGCCGGGCGTTGACGTCACCGGCCCCGTGCCGGGCTTCTATTGCTCGGTGGGCACTGGGGCCTGCTACCTTACTCTGGAGGAGTCTGGCACCTCCGCCGCAGCGCCATTCGTGACCGGCGGGATCGCGCTGCTCGCGCAGCATTACCGCGATCAGCTCGGCAACGACGGGATCGTGGCGCGTCTTCTGGCGACCGCCGACCGAACCGGCGCGTATGCGGATTCCGATATATACGGTCAGGGCTTTCTCGACCTCGACGCCGCGACCCGGCCTGTGGGGGAGACGCGGATGTTGATTGGGCGGTCGCTCTCCGGCCCTTCCGCACTAAGCAGCGCCAGCGTGATCGAGTTGGGCGCGGCCTTCGGAGATTCTCTGACACGCGCGCTCGCATCCATGGAGGTTGCGAGCTTCGACGAGCTAGATGCGCCGTTCTTCCAACCGCTCGTCGACCGGGTTCGGCCCGGCGCGTTCGCGACGCCCGCGCTGATAGATCGCCTGGGCGCGCTGGGGCGCGACCCCCGCGGCGCGGGATGGCGCGCGGAAAGCACCGAACTCCAGCTCCGTCTCGATGCCGTCCCGACCGTGCGGGCCACCGGAGACTCAACGGTTCCCGGCGATGTCGGCTCGCTGTCGCTGTCGCGCGACTTCGGCGACGGGCGCCTGCTGTTCGGATATCGCGCTCATCCTGGCTGGCGGTTCGGACTACACGCCGGCGCCGGTCGGGCGGCCGGAAACCCGGGACCGATCGAGCCAGGCACCTTCACCGACGACGGCGCGTTCGCCAATCCGTGGCTCGGCTTCGCCCGCAACGGCGCCAGCATCGGTTACGCCACGAACGCCGGGCGTGGGCCTCTGCGTGTTGCCGCCTTCCACGGCTCGGCGCAATACGGCGAGCGTCGCGACGCCGATACCGGCGTGGCAACGGGCCTGCTCACGGAATACCGGTTCGGAGGTTCCGGCTCGTCCGGGCTTGCCCTGCAGGCAGGATGGCTGAACGAAGCGGAACGGCTGGCGGGCAGCCGGCCCGGCGGAGCCTTCGGAGAGTTGGACGCGGACACCGCCATCGCGGGCCTGTCGGCGCATCGCGAAGTCGGAGATGGCTGGAGCCTGCTCGCAAGCGCCCATGCGGGCATGAGTCGCGCGGAGGTTCGACGCCACGGTATGCTGCGCGACCCCTCCGCACTGTGGACCGGTTCGTTTTCGTTCGGCCTCCTTGGCAAGGAGATCGGCATCGCACGGGATCGGCTGGCGGTTCGGCTATCCCAGCCGCTCCGGGTCGAGGCGGGCCATGCAGAGTTCCGATGGGTGTCGGGCCGGACGCCCGACGGGCGGGTTGCGGTCGACCGGGCCCGCGTGGACCTTGAGCCCTCCGGCCGACAACTCGATCTCGAGGTTACCTATGCCCGCCGATGGGCGGGCGGCAAGGCATACCTAGCCGCTATTGTCTCGCAGGACACCGGACACGTGCGGGGCGAACGCCAGGCCACCCTGCTAATGCGCTACAGCCGCGGGTTCTGAGCCACGGCAAAAGCTGCCTTCGTCGACCGTCGCGAGGCGTTGCAGATCTCGGCGATGACGAATCCGGATTCGGTCGTCGAGGTGCCGAAAAAACCGGCTACCGGGAGCGCCCGCCGGTCAAGGGATCAGGGTGAGGTTCACCGGCGATGTGCACTTGTTGTCGGCAACCGAGGCCGAGTCGATCGCCCAGCCGACGCCGAGCCAAGACGATGTTTCCAAAGGTAGCATCCGCTGCTTCAGGCTTGTCGTGAAAGTGTTATGGAAGGTGGGCTTGCGGCGACGAAAGGCTATGATGGCGGTCTGCCACCCACCGACGAAAACCGCGCCGCGGTTCGCGCTAATGGATAGGAGGAATGCATGGGGTCTGCGCCCGAACCGAGTGGGCCGGCGCCCGTCCGCTCGAAGCACGCGCCGCTGAGCCTGGTTGAGATCGCGCGCACGATCCTGTCGGACAAGCGACTGACGCACCGCTATTGCATGATCGCAGCGAACTGGAAGCCAGACGGATCGGGCGACGTGCGCGTGGCGGAACGCTCGCCGGGGTATCGAACAGTGTTGGAACGCCTCCACCGCGCGGCCAGTTCGAGGCGGATGGGGGAAGATGGTGACTAAGTACGTCCAGCACGGGTTTCTCTCCGGCACCTCGGTCGCCAGCGGGCTGGCAACCGCCGCCGCCGGCCTCTTCTTCGGCTTCCACCCGACCCGCCAGGCCGCCCGGCTCGACCCCATCGCCGTGCTCCAGGCCCATCGATCCCGCGCCGCCGGCCAAACGCCGGAGCGACCGCATCACCGCCACGATACGAGCACCCGGTTCAGTCGTCGTCCGTGATGACGATTTGGGTCTTGATGGTAGCAGGTATGTGGTGGTTGCCGCCATCCGACCGCCACGTGTTCTCACCCCACAGCTTGAACCTGGGATTCGTGAGGGTGAGCCAGAAATACTCATTCCCGTCCCGGACGTTGTCTTCCAGCGTGGACCACTTGATCACGATCTGCTTGTCGAGTTTGCCGGTGCCCTTGAGATCTATGTCGATCCCGCAAAGCCCGAAATAGTCCGTGCCAGCATGGGAGTCTGAACGAAAAGCGCCCACCCGTCGGCGTTTGCCGACCTCGCGACGGGCGTGATCGTCGCCGGGTCGCGCCGGGGTCGGTTACCGGACGGCGGTTTCGGACATCCGGTTCTTCTTCCGCAAGCCCCCACCTCGATCTCCGGATTATCCGTGGCGTCGGGTCCGGGCACCGCGACGGCGGCCGGATCGTTCTTCGGGCTGCAGCCCGTGCGCCGTGACACTTCACGGCTCGATCCCATTCCAGCGATATCTGCTCCCGACGCCGATATACTGCGTCGGCAACCATGATGTCGCGTAGATGGGCGAGGACTTAAGAATGACCGTTTCCCGTTTGTCCAGCGCGCTGGCGGCCCTTGCGGCCGCGGGCATGTGGGCTGCCCCGGCCGCCGCCCATCCGCCCGAGGAATGCCGGACGACGCTGGAGAGTTTCTCGGCCCACGCCGCGACCTTCGCGGAGAGCAGAAAGATCGCCGGGCCGGTCCTCGAACGGCTGTTCGCCGCCTGGGACGAAGTCGAGGCCGCCGACAGCCACGCCCAGAGGCAGGCAACGATCTACCGCCACTTCGTCGCCGAGTTCCCGCGCCTCAGGGTCCACCTTGCGGCGGAGATCGAGTCCTCGGCCGGGGCCGTCGCCTGGGCAAGGAAGGCGATCTTTTGCCTCACCCGGGATCGGACGGAAGAATAACCACGCGCCACGCCCTCCACGATCAGCTTCTCGGACCGGGCAATCCGGCCGGACAACGCGATCGACCGAGAAACCGTCAGAAGCTTGCCTTCGCTGTCCGCGGCCGGTGCAATCCGCCGCGCCCGGCCCGGCGCGTGGCCCGCCGATCGGAGGAAGATCCGCAGCCCGACCGGGCTGGGCCGGCTGTGATGCCGAAACGCCGTTCCACTCGCCGGCGTCGGCCGGATGGCTCATGCTTCGGCTCTCCCGGCGGAGACCGCCCGCCCACGGTCGTTCGATTCCAATCGGAGAGAGAAGAGTCCCGGCCGCCCCAGAGGGCCTGCGACTTGCACCTCCCGCATATCCGTTTCCCGCTCACATGCTGTCGATCCGCTCGCCGCACATCGGGCAAGCGCCCGCTCCGGCACGACATTTCTCCGTGTCGGACGGGATCCTCGAATTCTCAGTCGAACTCGCTCACGACGCAGATACTCTGTCCACCGATGCAGCGCCGGTCATCCGATATACGCGGGCTGTGCCGGATGGAATACGGGCACCGTTGGCCCCGCCATGGTATCTGTATGCAAGCGCCGCTTCGGCATCCACGCTGGCGGCATCCGCTCCCGGCGCGAGGGAGGCATGAACGGCAAAGTCGCTCGGACATCTCTGGCCGCGGCGGTCATTTTCGGTCTGGCCGCGGCTTCGGCCGTTTCGGCCGACGCCACCGGCCCCTATGCGAGCGGCAATCTCGGCCTCGTCTCGACGGGCGACACCGATTCCTCACCGCCGGCACCATCAGCGGCGGCGCGTTCACCGACGCGCCGTTCACCTCGAAAGAGCGCTTCGAATACGAGACCGGGTTCGGCGCGAGCGGCGCCCTCGGCTACGATTTCGGCACGGTGCGCGTGGAAGGCGCGGTGGCCTGGCGGCGCGTCGATATCGAGACGATCGATGTCAGGGACGCGACCGGCAGCCTGCGGGCGATCTACGACGTGACCGGCACCATCGAACCCGAGTTGCCGACTAGGACCGCAGTCCTGAGCGGCACGGTCAATGGGTGGCTCGATCTCGATCTCGCCTCGCCCGTTCAGCCTTTCATCGGCGCCGGCGCCGGCGTGGCGCGGGTGTCGAGCGACAACTGTTCCGATACGGTGTTTGTTTGGCAGGTCGGCGTCGGCATCGGCTACCAGCTTGGCCCGGCCGTCACGCTCCAGGCCGGTTATCGGTATTTCAGGACCGCCCAGGGCAGATTCAGGGCCGACACGACCCAGGACGGGCTGAGGTTCCGCACGTCGGGCAAAGCCGGCATCGACGCCCCCCCTGTTCGACATCGGCGTGCGGTTCGGGTTCTGAGAAACGAGGGGATGCGGCCGGGTCGGGAACGCCGCCTGCTGGGCGTCGATCTCCGACGAATCCGGGACCGCTCCCGGATGACCGAGGGTGGCGTTGTCGCCCGTCGCCGGGTCGCCCGGAACGGCGGCGTTTCCCGGCAGTCACAAACCCATCGGCGCGACGGTTTCCTGCACGACTCTTTCCGCGGCCCGTTCGATATCGCGGTTTCCGAGATCGGCGCATCTGAGCGTCATGCTCGCGCTGGAGTGTCCGAGCAGGCGGGAGCCCCGCGTCTTGCCTCTGCAACCGGGACCATGCGGAGACATCGCGTGAGGTGCTGTGGAACCCCGGTCGTTCTCCCGGTCCCCGTCGCATTGCCGCCGGCTTTCCGTCAGTCCGGTCCGAGATGGCGCCCGCCTCCGAGCGCGACCATCATCCGGACGGTGGAGAACGCACCGACGATGTTGCCCTGTCGGTCGAGCACCGGCACCTCCTCGTTGGGTGCCGTCATCACGATCGGCAGGGCGTCCGCGAGCAGGGTATCTGCGGAACAGACCGGCGGCCCCTCGAGCCCGGGCCGGATCGCTTCCATGACAGTCCCGACGCGCAGCACCCGGCCACGATCGATCTTGCGGGTGAATTCGGAGATATAGGCGTCCGCCGGCTGTAGCACGATCTCCTGGGGCGTGCCGTTCTGGACGATCTCGCCGTCGCGCAGGATCGCGATCCGGTCGCCGATCTCGATCGCCTCCTCGAGATCGTGGGTCACGAACACGACGGTCTTCTTCAGTTCGCGCTGCAGCTCCCGCAGCAACACGCGCATATCGCCGCGAATGAGCGGATCGAGCGCACTGAACGCTTCGTCCATAAGAAGGATTTCGGCATCCGTGGCGAGCGCGCGGGCGAGGCCGACCCGCTGCTGCATGCCGCCGGAAAGATGCGACGTGTAGTAGTCCTCGTAGCCCGCAAGCCCCACCCGCTCGATCCAGCGCCGGGTGCGGTCCGCCTCTTCGTTCCGATCCGCCCCCTGTATGCGGAGCCCGTACGCAACGTTCCCTGCGACCGTTCGGTGGGGCAGGAGCGCGAACCGCTGAAACACCATGGAGACGTTGAACCGCCGGAACTCCCGCAATTGGCTGGGGCTCATCCCGAGAACGTCGTCTCCGTCGACGAGCACCTCTCCCGAGGTCGGCTCGATCAGCCGGTTGACATGGCGCACGAGCGTGGACTTGCCCGACCCGGACAGCCCCATGATCACCTGAACCTGGCGGGCGGGGATATCGAGGTCGATGTTCTTCAACGCCAGCACGTGGCCGTGGCGTTCGAGCAGTTCCTCCTTCGACATCCCCGCGCCAACCCGTTCGGTCATGGCGGCGGCGTTGGGGCCGAAGATCTTGAACAGGCTCCCTATCCGGATCTTGGCGTCGGGATCCGTCATCATCCTTAGGCCTCCGCCGATCTCGCTCGGTCGTGCCTACCGGTGTCCGTTCGCGGCGGTCAAGCGTTTTCGGCGTCCCGCTCGCACCCTCCCCCGTGCATGTCTCCGGCAGGTACGGGATCACGGGGAGTCGTCCATCCGCTGCGGCGATTCCCGCCGGCCCGGAAAGGCTCGTGCGTGCCGGGGTGACTTGCGCGGCCCATCCCTTATGCTTGGTGCCGTCGAGCATGAAACAGACAGGAGAGCGGAATGAAACGCGTCCTGAGGACTCTGGCGGTCGCGGTCGTCTTGCTGGCGGCCCCGCATGCCGCGCTGGCCAAGTGCGGGTCGGTTGTGGTTGCAAGCATGAACTGGGCCTCGGCGGAGCTGATGGCCAGCGTGGACAAGATCATCCTGGACAAGGGCTACGGCTGCGACGTTTCGGTGGTTCCGGGCGACACCATGCCGACCTTCACCTCGATGAACGAAAAGGGCCGGCCGGACGTCGCGCCCGAGCTCTGGGTGAACGCGGTGCGCAACCCGCTCGCGAAAGCCATGAAGGAAGGCCGGCTGCATTCGCTCAACGACGGGCCGATCACCGGCCTCGGCGAAGGCTGGTGGATTCCGCCGCACACGGCGAAGAAGCACCCGGAGCTCAAGACGGTCCTGGACATACTCAAGCGTCCCGACCTCTTCCCCTATCAGGAAGACAAGTCGAAGGGCGCGTTCGTCGGCTGTCCGGCGGGCTGGGGTTGCCAGCTGACCAACGCCAACCTCTTCCGCGCGTTCGAGATGGAG
>JAJEHI010000125.1 GCA_022823775.1 Defluviicoccus sp.
GGCCCGTCCCGCTTTCCCCTTTCCGTCTTGGCCGGGCCTCCGCCCTCCCCCGGCCCCTCCCGCGAGCGGGTGGGGAGATGGTGAGGCAAGGGGAGAGGCGCCGCCGCGTGTCTCCCCCTCTCCCCTGCGGGGAGAGGGTCGGGGTGAGGGGGACCGTCCGAACGAACGCCGCCGCTCATGCTTCCACCAGCGCGAGCGCGCGGACCGGACTGCCGGAGCCCCGGCGGATCTTGAGGGGGGCGGCGATCACCACCGATCCCCTCGGCGGCAGCTTGTCGAGGTTGGTGAGCGCCGGCAGGCCGAACCGCCCGTTGCCGTGCATCATGTGGTGGCAGGGAAAGGGCACCGCGAAATGCTGCGCCTGCCCGGCGTCGGTCCCGACCGCCTCGCAGCCGAAGCCCACCACGTCGCGCTCCTCGATCAGCCAGGACACCAGCTCGGCGTCGGGGCCGGGGGTGTGGGAGCCGGTCTCGTCCATGTTGAGATAGCGGACCGGATCCAGCCTGAGCGACCAGTCGGTCCGCATCAGCACCCAGGAGCGCGGCGGGATTTCGCCGTGCTCGGCCTCCCACTCCTCCACCCTCTCCACGGTGAGCAGGTAGTCGGGATCGGCGTCGGCCTCTTCCGAGCAGTCGATCACGCAGGCATGCGCGACGAAGAGCGCGGGCGGGATGGTGTCGGTCGCGTTCTCCGGCAGGTCCTTGCCGGAGATCCAGTGGATCGGCGCGTCGAAATGGGTGCCGGTGTGCTCGCCGCAGGAGAAGTTGTTCCAGTAGGTCGCGGGGCCGCGACGGTCGTAGCGCGAGATCTCCTCCATCCGGAACGGCCAGGACTGGCCGAGCTCGGGCGGCAGCACGATGGTCGGCACGTGCCGGTCGAGCGTCATCGTAAGGTCGACGACACGGATCCCGCCCCCCGCGATGCCGGCCAGCAGCCCCGCGAGGAGGCCGGTGTCGTTGGAGTCGTTCATGCTCCCCCAACTCCTACACCGTCACGGTCGACCCCCCCCCGCCCCCCGCCCCCCCCCCCACCCGGGGGGGGGGAGCGATGGGGCGGGAGGGGAGAAGCTGAGGCGCGGTCGGCGAGCGAGTCCCCCTCTCCCCCACGGGGAGAGGGCCGGGGTGAGGGGCGGGCGAGGGTACGGACCGGAGTCGTCACAGCCCTATCCCGCGCTCGATTTCCTTGGGGTTCTCGGCCCAGCGGGCGAGGATCTCTTCCGCCACCGCGCCGATGGGGAGGTCCTCGACGCCGCGGCTCAGCCCGGCGACGATGCGGCGCGCGGCGGCGGCGGGGTCGAGCTTGGGCGGCGGGGCGAGCTGGTGCCACTCGTCCTCGATGGGGCCGAGGAAGGCGTTGACCACCCGCACCCCGCCCTCGGCGAGCTCGGCGCGGAGGCATTGCGAGAGCGAGAGCGCGGCGGCCTGCGAGGCCGAATAGGTGCCGAGCGCCGGATTGTTCACCCAGGCATAGGCCGACAGCACGTTGACCCACGCCGCCGCGCCGTGCGCCCCGTCGGCGCCGCGCGCCCGCATCACGGGCCCGAAATGGCCGGCGAGGCGCAGCAGCCCGTGATAGTGGATCGCCATCTCGTCGTGGGCGGTGTTGAGGTCCATGCGGCCGACCGCCCCGCCCATCCTCAAGTGGTAGGCGTTGTTGACCATGATCTCGACCTTGTCGCCGATCGTGGCGGCCAGCTCCTCGACCGAATCGGTGTCGGTCACGTCGAGCGGGAAGAGCGTCGCGTTGTCGATCCCGCGCGCCGCTTCCAGATCCGGGCTCTTCCGCCAGGGCTGGGCGTGGCCCACGTAAATCTGGCGCGCGCCGGCGTCGGCGAAGGCGCGGGCGAGCGCGAGGCCCAGCTCCGTCTTGCCGTCGACGATCAGCACCCGGCGGTCCTTCGGATCGAATGCCATCTCGCGCAATTGCCGGTCGTCCTCCGGGTTGGGGGCGGGCGTCTCGGGGCTCGCCGTGACCACCGCGTTGCCGGCCCGGTCGATGCCGAGCGCGAGCCGGACGCGCTCGCCGGCGACGCAATCCTCGGCGAGATGGGCCACCATCGACGGGCCCGCGTCGGCCTCGACGACGCCGAGCCGCCACGGCAGGCGGTCGCGGAAGAACAGGTCGTTCGAATGGGCGAGCGTGGTCTCCGCCAGCAGCGTGCCGCCGCGGGCCGCGTCGCGCCATTCGAGCCGGTCGCCGAGGCAGCGCCCGCAAATCTGGCGCGGCGGGTACTGGACCGCCCCGCAATCCGCGCAGGTCTGGAGCGCGAAGCGGCCCGCCGCCGCCATGGCGGTGAGCCCGTGCGCCTCGCGCGAGCGGTTGCCCGGCGGGCGCGTGGGCAGCCGGGTGCGCCGGGTCGGGTCCTTGCGGACGGGCGGCGGCAGCTTCGTCGTCATGCGTCCGCCCGTCCCAGGATCGCCGCCGAGGTGCAGAGGCCGCGGTCGTAGACGATCATCCCGAAACAGGATACCAGCCCGTGACGGGCGCCTTCGACCCGGTTTCCGTGGGTCTCGCCGGTGAGCTGGCGCAGCGTCTCGACCAGGCCGATGAAGCCGCCCCCCGCGCCCGCCTGCCCCGCCGAGAGCTGGCCGCCGGATGTGTTGAACGGGAAGTCGCCGCCAACCGTCAGGTCGCGTTCGCGCACGAAGGCGGGCGCCTCGCCCTTGGCGCAGAAGCCGAGATCCTCGATCTGCATGAAACAGATGACCGGGTAGTCGTCGTAGGCCTGGAAGAGGTCGACGTCGTCCGGCCCGACCCCGGCCTGGCCGTAGAGCTCGTCGATGTCGAGCGCCCACCCGCCGCGATACTGGATCGGATCGTCCGGGAAGGCGTTGTGCCGTTCGACGGTCGCGAGGATCGACGCGTATGGAACGCCGAGCGTTCGCGCCCGGTCCTCGCTCGTCACCAGGCACGCCTCGGCGCCGGCGCAGGGCATCACGCAGTCGAACAGGCGGAGCGGCTCGGCGATCGGGCGCGCGTTCAGATACTGCTCCATGGTGAGCGGGCGCTTCATCATCGCGTGCGGCACGGGGAGCGCGTTCTCCCGCTGGGCGATGCAGAGGCGGCCGAAATCCTCCCGCCGCGCTCCGTATTCCCGCATGTAGCGGTCGGTCAGGAACGCGAAGCTCGCGTTGGGACCGCCGGCGCCGTAAGGGTAGACCGCGTCGTTGGCGAACTGGCTGAAGGTCGCGATGGTGCGGCGGAACGAATCGACGTGGTTGGTGTCGGCGCCGATCAGGGCGACGATCTCCGCGTCCCCCGCCTGGACCGCCCGCGCCGCGCGCCTCAGCGCCACTGCGCCCGACGCGCCGCCCATCGGGATGTGGTCCAGCCAGCGCGGCGAGAGGCCGAGATGCTGCATCAGCCCGACCGCCGAATCGGGGTAGAGGTTGAAGCTGGAGACGCAGAACCCGTCGATGTCCTCCTTCTCCAGCCCGGCCGCCCCGATCAGCCCGGCGAGCGCCCGGCCGCAGAACCAGTGGGCGCTCCGGATCGAATAGCGCGCGTAAGGGACAGTCACCGGCGCCGCGACGACGATGCCTTCGTAGCCCCGGCGCGCGGCGGCCACGGTCAGAGGCCCTTCGGGTTGGCCATGAACTCCTCGATCACCTCGGGCGGCGGCTGCTCGAACTCGCCGGTGCGGCTCACCGAAATCCCGGTCAGCCGTTTCAGCTTGACCGCCATCTCCGTCATCTTGACCAGGATCGGGATGCCGTTGATGACCGGCGCGCCACCGATATTGTGGTTGAAGAGCCTGGAGAACAGCAGCATCGCGATCCCGCCGCCCGGGATCAGCACATCGACGCCGCCCTTCACCAGCGGCTCGCCCTGCTCGGCGAAGCTCGCCACCGCCTCGTCGAACCGCTCCGCGTCGTCGAACCCGGCCAGGATCGAACCGGGCTCGAAGCTCATCGCGTGCACGCCGGTCACCCGCTCGCGCAGCCCGTACTTGCCGATCTGGTGGCGGAACCACGAGATGTAGCGCGGGTTGATGGTGACGATGCCGACCTGCTGGCCGAGCTGGCAGGCATAGAGCATCGAGGCCTCGCCGAGCGAAAGCACCGGGATGTCGACGACGGCGCGCGCCTCGTAGAGCCCGGCGTCCTGGAAGTGGCCCATCGCGAAGGCGTCGTAGCCCTCGCGCTCGGCGACGACGGCGTTGCAGATGACCTCGCGCGCGCAGCGGAACTCGGACAGCGCGTGGGCGTAGGAATCGGGCGGGGTGATGCCCTTGATGTCGACGATCGTGCCCTCGTCGACGATTTCCGCGAGATATTCCCGCAGGTTTTCCCAGTAGCTGCCGGCCTGCTCCTCGTCGGTGTAGCTCTGATAGGCGATCCTGATAGGTTTCATTTCGGTATTCCCCTTACGGCCCCGGGTCCAACTTATCCGAATTCCATCCGCCGACGGAAAAGGCGGGTCCGGGGGAGAGATAAGACGATTCTACGCTTGTTGCCGACCCCGGTTGCTGCATAGAGTAACTTCATGGTGGGCGCTTGACGGATCGGCGACCGTTTCGGGCGTCGGGCACGCCGCCGATCGCCAACGGAAGGCCTGCACGGCACCCACCGATTATAACCGGAGGACGAACATGAACCTTAAACGAATTGCCGGGGCGGCCGCTGTCGCGGCCGCGTTCGCGGTTACCGGCGGAGCGCCCGGCCAAGCGGCCACGCTCGACGACGTAAAGAAGGCCGGCACGCTCAAATGCGGCATCAATACCGGCCTGCCGGGCTTCGCCTATACCGACGACAAGGGCAAATGGACCGGCTTCGACGTCGCCTATTGCCGGGCGCTGGCGGCGGCCGTGCTGGGCGACGCCAACAAGGTCACCTTCGTCAACCTGACCGGCAAGACCCGCTTCCCGGCGCTGGCCTCGGGCGAAATCGACGTGCTGTCGCGCAACACCACCTGGACCCTCTCGCGCGACGTCGACCTCGGCTTCACCTTCATCGGCGTCAACTACTATGACGGCCAGGGCTTCATCGGCCGCAAGTCGCTCGGCGTGAAGAGCGCCAAGGAGCTCGACGGCGCCTCGGTCTGCATCCAGACCGGCACCACGACCGAGCTCAACCTGGCGGACTTCTTCCGGGTCAACAAGATCAAGTACGAGCCGGTGCCGATCGAGAACAACGCCGAGGCCCGCGCCGCCTACGGCGCGGAGCGCTGCGACGTCTACACGACCGACGCCTCGGGCCTGGCGGCGACCCGGACCACCTTCTCCGACGCCGACAAGCACATGGTGTTCCCCGAGATCATCTCCAAGGAGCCGCTCGGGCCGCTGGTGCGCCAGGGCGACGACCAGTGGGCGGACATCGCGCGCTGGACGCTGAACGCGCTGATCAGCGCCGAGGAGCTCGGGGTGACCCAGGCCAATGTCGCGAAGATGGCCGAGGGCACCAACAATCCGGAGATCAACCGGATGCTGGGCAAGGAAGGCTCGATGGGCAAGATGCTCGGCCTCGACGCGCAGTGGGCGGTCCGCGCGATCGCCGCGGAAGGCAACTATGCCGAGATGTTCGAGCGCTATATCGGCTCCAAGAGCCCGCTCGGCCTGGCGCGCGGCCTCAATGCCCTCTACAAGAACGGCGGCATCCTCTATTCGCCTCCGTTCCGGTAGAATCGATTACCCGCCGCCCCGCCCGGATATCCGGGCGGGGCGGTGCCTTTTCCGGTACCCGATGAGAACCCCCGCGCCGTGACCGACAGAGCACCGTCCGTTGGCGGCGGGTTCGACATCGCCCGGGCGTGGACCGACGAGCGCGTCCGCGGCGTCATCTTCCAGATCGCGATGATTGTCGGCGTTGTGGCGGTCGCCGTATTCATCGTCCTCAACACCATCGCGAACTACGAAGAAGCCGGCCTTTCCTTCGGCTACGGCTTCCTGTTCGACACCGCCAACTTCGACATCAACCAGCGGCTGATCGAGTACGCCTCGACCTCGACCTACGGGAAGGCGTTCGCGGTCGGCGGGATCAATACGATCCTGGTCGCCGTGATGGGCGTCGCGACCGCCACGGTCATCGGCTTCGTGACGGGCGTTCTTAGGCTGTCGAACAACTTCCTGGTGAGCCGGATCGTGGGAATCTGGGTCGAGTTCACCCGAAACGTCCCGGTCCTGCTGCAGATCATCTTCTGGTGGCTGTTCATGCTGGCGCTGCCGAAGGTGCGCCAGAGCCTGTCGATCGGCGACACGGTCTTTCTCAACAACCGCGGCGTTCGCCTGCCCTCCCCGATCTACGAGGACGGCTCGGCGATCGTTCTGGCGACGATCCTGGCGGGCATCGTGGCGACCGTCGCGGTCCGGATATGGGCGAAGAGGCGCCAGGACGCCACCGGCCGGATCTTCCCGGTCGGCTGGGCCGGTCTCGGGCTGATCGCGGGGCTGCCGCTGGCGGTCTATTTCGCCCTCGGTCAGCCGCTCGCCTTCGACGTGCCGGTGCAGAAGCGCTTCAACCTGCAGGGCGGCGTCAGCATCACGCCCGAGCTGGTGGCGCTGTGGCTCGCGCTTTCCACCTATACCGGCGCCTTCATCTCGGAAATCGTGCGCAGCGGGATCCTCGCGGTTTCCAGGGGACAGACCGAGGCGGCCGGCGCGCTGGGGCTGCGGCGCGGGCAGACCATGCGCCTGATCGTCCTGCCGCAGGCGCTGCGCGTGATCGTCCCGCCGATGACCAGCCAGTATCTCAACCTGACCAAGAACTCCTCGCTCGCGGTGGCGATCGGCTATCAGGACATCGTCTCGGTCGGCGATACCATTCTCAACCAGAGCGGTCAGGCGATCGAGGTGATCTCGCTCTACATGGCCTTCTACCTGTCGCTCAGCCTGCTCACGTCCGCGTTCATGAACTGGTACAACAAGCGCATCGCGCTGGTGGAGAGATGACGGATCGCGCCTTCCATCGCAGCCGGGCGCAGATGCTGCCGGAGCGGCCGGCGCCGATCATCAGCGTCGGCGTCATCGGCTGGATACGGACCAACCTGTTCTCCACCTGGCTGAGCGTGGCGCTGACGCTGGTCTCCGTCGGCCTGCTCGCGCTGATCCTGCCGCCGTTGATCGACTGGACGTTTCTCGAGGCCACCTATGTCGGCGCATCCGGCAAGGACTGCATCGGCGCGGGCGCGTGCTGGGCGTGGTTCGACCAGCGCATCGACCAGTTCGTCTACGGCTTCTACCCGGAGGACGCCTATTGGCGCGCCAACCTCGCCGTCATTTTGCTGGTGCCGGCGGTCGGCTATCTGCTGTTCGCCAACCTGCCCTATGCGCGCTACGGGCGGTGGTTCTCGCTCGCCTATCCGGTAATCGCGGCGATCCTTCTGGTCGGCGGGCTCGGGCTGGACATGGTCCGGACCGACCAGTTCGGCGGCTTCGTGCTCAACCTCGTCGCCGGCATTACGGGGATCGTGCTCTCGCTTCCCATCGGCATCCTGCTGGCGCTGGGCCGGCGCTCGCGCATGCCGATCGTCCGCATGTTCTCGGTCGCGTTCATCGAGTTCATCCGCGGCGTCCCCCTTATCACCCTGCTCTTCGTCGCCATCATCCTGCTGCCGATCTTCCTGCCTCGCGAGGTCTCGCTCGACCAGCTCGTCCGGGTCATGGTCATCATCACGCTGTTCGCCTCGGCCTACATGGCGGAGGTGATCCGGGGCGGGCTGCAGGCGATCCCCCAGGGACAGTACGAGGCGGGCCAGGCGATGGCCCTGGGCTACTGGCAGTCGATGCGCCTGATCGTCCTGCCGCAGGCGCTGAAGATCTCCATCCCGGGGATCGTCAACACCTTCATCGGCCTGTTCAAGGACACCACGCTGGTCATCATCATCGGCCTGTTCGACATCCTCGGCCAGGCGCGCCTCCTCCAGACCAACCAGGACTGGCTGGGCAAGGTGGATTACGAGACCTTCCTGCTGGCGGCGCTGTTCTTCTTCGTGATCTGCTTCGGCATGTCGCGCTACTCGATTAATCTGGAGAAGCGCCTCGACACCACGCGGCGCTGAGGGAGGGCACCATGGCGGAGGCGGAGACCGGACCGGGCGGCGCCGGGGAGCCGATCATCCAGATCGCCGGCCTGAACAAGTGGTTCGGGACCTTCCACGTGCTGCGCGACATCGACCTCGCGGTGGAAGAGCGCGAGCGCATCGTCATCTGCGGCCCGTCGGGATCGGGCAAATCGACGCTGATCCGCTGCATCAACCGGCTGGAGGAGCACCAGGAAGGAAGGGTGGTCGTCGACGGCACCGAGCTCACCCACAATCTGAAGAACATCGACGCCATCCGCAGCGAAGTCGGCATGGTGTTCCAGCAGTTCAACCTGTTCCCCCACCTGACGGTGCTGGAGAACTGCACGCTCGCGCCGATCTGGGTGCGCAAGATGCCCAAGGCGGAAGCCACCGATATCGCCATGGAATATCTCACCCGGGTCAAGATCCCCGAACAGGCGGACAAGTATCCGGGCCAGCTCTCGGGCGGCCAGCAGCAGCGCGTGGCGATCGCCCGGTCGCTCTGCATGCGGCCCAAGATCATGCTGTTCGACGAACCCACGTCGGCGCTCGATCCCGAGATGATCAAGGAGGTCCTCGACGTCATGGTCGATCTCGCCGGCACCGGGATGACGATGCTCGTCGTCACCCACGAGATGGGGTTCGCCCGCCAGGTCGCCCACCGGGTGATCTTCATGGACGAGGGGCAGATCGTGGAGCAGAACGAGCCGGAAGAATTCTTCAACAACCCCCGCTCGGACCGCACCAAGCTCTTCCTCAGCCAGATCCTGTCTCACTGACGGGACGGGCGCGCGCGGTCGGCCGCGACGCGGGAGATTCCTCCTTCCTCCGGTCGACATGGCACGATCTTGACAGGGATGCCGCGGTTCCGTCATGGTTGTAGGGCGTCAGGGGGTTGAACGACCAGTGCACGATTCGCGTGGATAGTGCATTCGAGGGTGGAGCCGGATCCGTCTTGCGCGGGCGACGACGCCGGGCGTGGAGGGTCGCCCTCGCGGCGGTCTCCGGAACCTGCCTGATCGCGTTGGCGGCGGTGGCGATCCACCTTCTCGAGCCGTCCCCTTCCATCGAAGATCCCGAGACGACCGTCGTCGCCAAGCCCGGCAAGGACTATCCTCCTGCCCTGATCGAGAAATGGGAGCGCGACGCCGAATCGGCGGTCGGGCTCGCCCTTCTGGCGAGCCCCGGCGCTCTCGACGCAAGCCGCGATGTCGTCGAACGGAAACTCGTCGTCGGAAGCGGCGACACGATGATGCACCTCTTCCTGCGCGCCGGCGTGCCGAGGAGGCAGGCGGCGGCGGCGATCGACGCGATACGTCCGGTCTACGACCCGCGCCGGATCGTTCCGGGTCAGGAGCTGGTCGTGCGCTACCTTGCGGGCGATCCGGCGCTCGACGACCGGCGTGTCGTGCTGCGCGAAATCGAACTCGGCACGAAACCGGGCAGGACAGTCGTCGTGAAGCGCCAGGGGAGCGGCTTCCGCGCGCGCCAGATCGAGGCGCCGACCGAGATACGCCTCGCCCGCGTCGGCGGCAAGATCTCAAGCTCGCTTTACCGCGCCGCCGAGAAGGCGGACCTGCCGCTGCCCATCCTGCTGCAACTGGTTCGGGTCTTCAGCTGGGACGTCGACTTCCAGCGGGAGATTCGGGCGGGCGACGGCTTCGACGTCGCCTGGCAGTCCCGGTACACGCGGGATGGCTTGCTCGTCGACCATGGGGAAATGCTTTACGGCTCGCTGACCCTGCGCGGCAAGAAGCTCGAACTCTACCGGTTCGAAAGCCGCCGCGGCACGGACTATTTCGACAGGAAGGGCGCGGGAGCGCGGAAACCCCTGCTGCGCACGCCGATCGACGGGGCGCGGCTGTCCTCCAAGTTCGGGAGGCGGCGGCATCCCATCCTGGGCTACACCAAGATGCATCGCGGGGTCGATTTCGCGGCGCGGTCGGGCACGCCGATCTTTGCCGCCGGCGACGGCCGCGTCGCCTATGCGGGGCGCAAGGGCTCCTACGGGATCTACATCCGTATCCGCCACAACGAGCGCTACCAGACCGCCTATGCCCACATGCGCGCTCTCCGGCGGGGCATCCGCCGTGGCGCGCGCGTCAGTCAGGGTCAGGTCATCGGCTATGTCGGCTCGACCGGGCGGTCGACGGGGCCCCACCTCCACTACGAGATCCTGGTCAACGGGCGCCAGGTCAACCCGATGTCGATCGCCATGACACCCCAGCTGCGGCTCAAGGGGGAGGATCTGGCGGCCTTTCAGGTATTTCGCGGATCGCTCGAACAGCGGCTCGCCCAAATCGGCACCAGCGGCTTCGTGAAGGTCAGCAGCCGCTAGCGCCTGTCCGCCTTTGTCGGGACCGTTTCTCGTCCTGCCCCGACCGTCACGGTCGGCGAAGGCCGACTATGACGGGGTAAGGCACGGGTGGGGTCGGTTCGTACCGCCGCGAGTCGCCCTCCCCCAACCCCTCCCGCAAGCGGGAGGAGAAGGCATGGCGGCGCCGCAAGTCTCCCTCTCCCCCCGGGAGAGGGCCGGGGTGAGGGGTATCTTCAGTCGGCAGCCGCGAGCGAACGTCCCGCAATCCGAGCTTCCGCCGGACCCTTCCAACCGAAACGGACCCGCCCTAGCGGCCGGCACCTCCGCCTCGTACATTCCGTCCGCGCGACCCCTTCCGGAAACCTCCCGAGAGGCACCGACATGATCCGCTCGCCCAATGATACCGTCGACGCCACCGTCGCGGACGGCGTGTGCACGATGACCCTCACCCGGCCCAACTCCCTCAATGCGATCGACGGCGACATGGCGGACGCGCTTCACGTGGTGACCGAAGCGGCGGCGGCGGACGAGGAAGTCCGGTGCGTCGTCATCCGGGGCGCCGGAGACCACTTCATGGCCGGCGGCGATATCGCGGTCTTCCGGACATGGCTCGACGAGATGCCGGACGGGGAAGAAAGGCGCCGCCGTTTCGAGGCCTTCGTCCACCGCGTCCATCCCTCGATCCAGGCCATCCGCGGGATGCCGAAGCCCGTGCTCGCCGCCGTGCACGGCGCGGTGGCGGGATTCGGCATGAGCCTGATGTCCGCCTGCGACCTCGCGGTGGCGAACGAGAACGCCTTCTTCACCCTCGCCTACTGCCATATCGGCGTCAGCCCCGACGGGTCCTCGACCTACACGCTTCCGCGCACCGTGGGCCTGAAGCGCAGTTTCGAAATGGCCTATCTCGGGGAACGCTTCGGCGCGGAGGAGGCGAGGGCGATGGGGCTGGTCAACCGGGTCGTGCCGGAGGGCGAGTTCGAGGCCGCGGTCGAGGGGCTCGCGAAATGCCTCGCGGCGGGCCCGACCCGCGCCTATGCCAACGCGAAGGCGTTGCTGAACGCCTCCACCCATCGCTCGCTGGAGGAGCAGCTGGCGGCCGAAGCGGCGGCGTTCGCGGACTGCGCCGCGGGCGAGGATTTCGCCGAAGGGATCGCCGCGTTCCTGGATAAGCGGACGCCGTCCTTCGAGGGGAAGTGACGCCTCGCCAGCAGACTCGCCCTCAATGGCCCGCCGGCCGGTCGCGGCGTACCGGCCAGGGTTTGTCGGAGACCGCGGCGGGCCTCACCCGTATCTCGTCGGCGATGTCGATCACCATCAGGTCGTAGCCGATCTCGACCCGCCCGTCGTACCCCTCCCTCACCTGCGCGAGCGCCGGGCCGATCACGTCGTCGTTGTTGTACATGTGGTAGATCACGCCGAGCCGGGGCCGGGTTTCGGCCAGCACCTCGCCGACCTCGCGCGGCGCGGTGTGGACCTGCTCGGCGATGATCCGGGCAAGCTCGATCGGCCGCCCCGCCTTGTCGGCATAGACCTCGACCGGGGGGAACGCCTCGTGGATCAGCAGGTCGGCGCCGCGCGCCTGCTCGATCAGCGCGTCGCACTTCTTGGTGTCGCCCGAGAACACCATCGACCGTCCGCCGTAGTCGATGCGCAGGCCGAAAGTGTTGTGCGGCGGGGTATGCACGACCTCGAAGGCGGTGACGCGGATTCCGTCCTCTTCCCAGAGCACGCCCCCGCCGTAATCGACGGCCTCGATCTCCGATCCCTGAAGGGTTTCGAACACGCGCCGGCGGGTCTCGATGTCCCACGCATAGATCTCGCGCAGATGCCGGACGATGTCTTCCGTCCCGGGCGGCCCCCAGACCCGCAGCGTCCGGCGCCGCCCGTAGGTCCAGCCGCCGATCCAGAACTGATCGAGCCCGCCGATGTGATCGACGTGATGATGCGTGAGGAAAACCTTGTCGACCTCGTCGAAGGGGATTTCGAGCGAGGTGAAATTGGCCGGCGTGCCCGGACCCGCGTCGAGCAGCATCTTGTGCGGGCCGGCTTCGACGAACATGCCGGCCGCCGCCTGTCCGCGGCGCGGAAACGGGGTCCCGGTGCCGAGCAGGGTCACCCGGATCGCGCCGGTCTCCAGGGGTTCGCCGGGGTAGAAGACGTGCCGGTTTTCCATCGGTTTCCTCGCTGCCGTTCGAAACCCGGGCATCATAGACCGGTGGCCGGCCGCGGGGAAAAAACGGCGTTGCGAGACGGGTTACAGCCCGCCGGCCGACTGATAGTATGCTCGCGGAATCGGGCCGCCGGGTCGTGCGGTCGGGCCGGAATCGTGAAGGACAAACCACAGGGAGCAGGAATCCGATGAAACTGACCTATGGAGCCGTTGCCACGGCCGGGGTCGCGGCGATTACGGCGGCGGCGATCGCGCTGCCCGCCCAGGCGGCGACCGAGCTCAAGGTGACGACCGCGCTGGGAACGAAGCACGACCAGTCGCAAGCCTTCCTCGAGACCTTCGTCAACAAGATGAAGGAGGACGAGAGCGAGGTTAAGCTGAAATATCTCGGCGGGCCGGAGGTGACACCGCCCCGCAAGCAGGGAGCGGCTCTGAAACGGGGTCTCATCGACATCATCATGTCGCCTACGACCTACTACTCGGCCGCGCAGCCCGAAGCGAAGCTGACCGGGATCGCCAACGTATCGCCGCAGGAATGGCGCAAGAACGGCGGCTACGACATCTTCGCCAAGGCATGGGCCAAGCGGTCGAACGCGATCATCCTCGGATGGGGCAACTTCTACACGACCGAGCAGTTCTCGATCTGGCTGGTCGACAAGCCCAAGCTCAGCAAGGAGACGGGGCTCGACATCAAGGGCCTGAAGGTGCGCTCGACGGCGCTCTACACGGCGTTCTTCAAGGCGATGGGCGCGATCCCCAAGACGATCGATCCGGCCGAGGTCTACACCGCGCTCGAACGCGGCGCCGTCCAGGGCCTCGCCTGGCCCGAGGGCGGGGTTGCCTTCCGCGGCTGGCAGCGCTTCATCAAGTACCGGATCTTCCCGGGCTTCTTCCGCTCGACGACAATGGCGACCATGAACAAGGACAAGTTCGAAAGCCTGTCGAAGAAGGCGCAGGCGCAGATTCTCGCCGCCGGGCTCCATTACGAAAACGCTTCGGGCGCGCTCCTCAAGGCGAAGGCGAAGATCGACAACGAGAAGATCCGCAAGGCCGGCGTGCAGGATTACCACCTCCCGCCCGAATACGCCGAGGTCTACATCAAGACGATCCTCGGCGCGAAATGGGCCGAAGCGGAGCAGCAGAAATTCACGGTTCCGCTGGCGGAGCTGAAGTCGAGGCTGTACAAGGCGCCCGGGAGCTGATCCCGGCCGGCCGATACGCAAACATCTCCAGACGCCGCCCTCGGGGCGGCGTTTTTTTTGCGGCATAGCCTGCCTTGTCGCAACCGCGCCCTTCGATACGCCGCTTCGCGGCTACTCAGGGTGAGGAGGAGCGGGGAAGTTCAAGGGCTTTCCTCATCCCGAGTAGGCGCGAAGCGCCGTATCGAGGGACGCTCGGCCCCCTACTCCGCCGGGGCGAGGACTTCGTTGCGCGAGGGTATCTCGACCACCCGGTCGGCCGGATCGTGGGCGACGCCGGGCGGATCCTCGCCGCGCTCCATCGCCTCGATCGCCTCGCGCAGGCGGCGGCGGAACATGACCACGCCCCGGTCGGACGTCGCCAGATGCTCCAGCCCGTGGCGCGCGATCGCGCGCTGGCTGACCTGCGCCTCCCAGTCGTCCGGCGCGCGCTGCCGATCCTCGTAGTCGCGCACGATCGCCTCGTGCGGCGGCTGGAAGATCTTCTTGTCCGGATCGATCCGTTCGACGTGGAAGCCGACCGTGTTCTCGTTGTCGACCGGGACCCACCAGCCGACCATGCGCGCGCGCTCGGTCTCCTCGGGGTCGGTACCGGTCACCTCGGGCGGCGGCACCGACCGCGCCGTCGGCACGAAAATGGTCGAGATCCGCGTCAGCCGGTGGCCGTTGTCGAGATCGCTGGTACGGATATAGGACACATGGCGGTCGGAATTCACGTAGTCGTAGCGCGGCGGCACCGCCATCACCTCGGAGAACTCGAACAGCCCCGGGTTCCAGCCGTGCAGGATGTTGGTGTGCACCGGGTCGGCGGCGTTCTCCTGCAGCTGCAGCCAGTTGCACGCCGCGACCTCGCCCCTGCTGTAGTTGCGGTAGGCGAGATACTCCGCGCCCTCGTCCTCCAGGATGTCGTAGCGCGGCAGGAGCGGCTTCTTCTCCGGCGGCCCCATATAGGCGAACACCAGCCCCTTGTATTCCTCGGCCGGGTACCAGGGCTGGCGGACCTCGTCCTTGTAGCGGCTGTGGGCGGGTTCTCCCGGCTGGTCGAGGCAGCGGCCCTCATGGTCGTAGAGCCAGCCGTGGTAGCAGCAGCGGATGCCGTTCTCCTCGATCCGGCCGTATTCGAGCGAGGTGCCGCGATGCGCGCAATGCGCGCCGAGCACGCCGACGCGGCCCGACCTGTCGCGGTAGGCGACCAGCTCCTCACCGAGGATCCTGAGAAACCTCGGAAGCTCGCCGAGCTCGGAAGAGAGACACACGGGCTGCCAGTAGCGCCGCATCAGTTCGCCCATCGGCGTGCCGAAGGTCACATGGGTCAGCCTCGAATCCTCGTCCGGGACGATCGCGTTCCGGCCGTAGCCCGATCCGTCCGAATTGCTCATGCGCCTCTCCTCCCGCCGCGCGTCACATCAGGCTGGGCAACCATAGCGCGACGCCCGGGAAGGCGACCAGGATCAGGATCAGGATGGTGTCGCAGACCAGGAAGGGAAACGCGGCGCCGGCGACCTGCAGGATGGTCGTGCCTTTCGGCGCGACCCCCAGCATGACGTAGAGCAATAATCCGAATGGCGGGGTGGTCCCCGCCATCTCGATGGTGATCAGCACGAACAGCCCGTACCAGATCAGGTCGAAGCCGAGCGCATGCGCCAGCGGGAAGAAGATCGGCACGGTGATCAGCATCATCGACGTCGCGTCCATGAACATGCCGAGCAGGATCAGGACGCAGAACATCATCAACAGGATGATCAGCCGGTGGAGCTCGTAGCTCGTCACCCACTCGATCAGCCCCTTGCTCGCCCCGGAGAAGGCAAGCATCTGACTGAACACGGTCGAGTTCATCAGGATCAGGAAGACCATCGCGGCGACCCGGATGGTGGCCTCGACGGCGGTCTTCACCGATTCGAATGAGAGGGAGCGGAACAGGGCGGCCAGGATCATCACTCCGAGCACGCCGCAGGCCGCCGCCTCGGTCGGCGTGGCGATGCCGAGAATGATAAAGCCGACCACCATGAAGACGACCAGCCCCATCGGCAGGATGTTGGTCGACACCATCCTGATCCTGGTGCCGATGCTCATATAGGGCACGTCGTAGGCCGGCGCCGAGCCGGGGTTGCGGACGAGCTGGAGGGTGATCATCGCCGCGTAGAGCCCGGCCAGCAGGAAGCCGGGCAGGAAGCCCGCGACCAGCAGCCTGCCGACGTCGATCTCGGCGATGGCGGCGAGCAGCACGCCGAGCGCCGAAGGCGGAATGATCATCGCGAGCCCGCCGGTGCCGAGGATCGGCCCCATCGACATCTTCTTGCTGTAGCCGCGCCGGTTCATCTCCGGCACCATCAGCGAGCCGAGCATCGCCGTATTGGCCATCGACGAGCCGGTCAGCGTCGAGAAGATCGAGCCGCCCGCCACGGTCAGGTAGCAGAGCCGGCCCGGCAGACGTCCGAAGACCGCATCCAGCCCGTCGAACACCCTGATCGCAAGTCCGGTGTGAAAGAACAGCGAGCCCATCATGATGAACATCGGCACCGGGCCGAGGATGAACCGGGTAATCAGCTGGGTCGAATTATCGGCTACCTGGATGAGCCCCGAAGTGCCGGCGAAGATGATGATAGCGATGAAGTTGGTGGCTATGAACGCGAACGCGACCGGAACGCCCAGCGCCATGAAGGAAATCACCATGCCGAGCAGAAGGGCGAAGGCCCAGTACCATTCCATGGCCTACACCCCTTCCCGCACGTCCAGACGGCTGCCGTACATGTCGTCCAGCCCGATCAGAAAGCGGAAGAACTCGATCGCCATCAACGAGAACCCGAACGGCATCGGCAAATAGAGCGTCCAGAGCGGGAAATAGGCGCCGCGATCGTCGAGCTCCTGGAAAACGAACGCTTCGTACCAGAGCTGCACGGAGAAATAGACGAAGGCGAGGCATCCGACGATCGCCACGAGGTAGGCGAACTTGGCCGTCGCCAGCTTGATCCGCGGCGGCAGGAGCTGGGTGAGGGCGTCGACGAAGACATGGCCCTTGATGCGCACGAGCCAGGGCGCGGCCAGCATCGTGAACCACAGCAGCCCGTACTCGACCAGCCCGTGGGTGCGATCCCAGGGGATCACCGGCAGGCCCCACCCGGCGAGGATGGTCAGCCCGACATCGGCGACGATGACCACGAACACCGCGAATATGATCAGCCCGGAACCGGCCTTGAACAGGTTCAGCAGCCATAGATGAGCCTTGGCGATCGTCTCCACGAAGTCTCCTCTGTTTCCGCCGCCATGGCGGGCGGCCGCACCGGGTTGTCCCGGTTGCGCTTGGGCGAACACTCTACCCGCCGAGGCCGGCCCGTCCAACCTGCGGCGGGGTCCGGCCGCACGGGACGCTTGTCAGCGTTCCGGCGCCGTGGCAGCTTCGCTCCGGGCCCGTAGTTCAGCTGGTTAGAACGCGCCGCTCATAACGGCGTTGTCGCAGGTTCAAGTCCTGCCGGGCCCACCACATCCCGAAAAAATTTCTGTCCCCGGCTTCGCCATCCCGGCCCCGAGGCAAACGAGCCCGGATTCTCTCGCGACCGGCGGACCGACTTCGGGGGCAGGCCCACCTCGTCTTTCCATAGCCCGCCGATGGGGCGGATCTGGACGGCGAAGCGCGTGTCAGCGCTTGCCTCCGAATCCTGCGCTCAAGTCGTCGCGGACGAGTACGCCCCCCATCCCTTCGTGGGCGGAGCCATAGAACGTACCTGTCACGTGCCCCGTATCGCCGCCGGTTTGGGCGAACGCATTGCCATGTACCGCGATTCGGTAGCTCAGCTCACCGTCGTTCCATACGATCCCGCTTCCCGCCGGTCCCGGCGCGGCGCCGGTGGCCCAGCGCTCAAGCCCGGAAAAGTTCAATGAGCCCGACATGGCGGGCAACCGGACGGTCAACCGGGCGGCGCCTGCGACCGTCTCCGCATTCGGCGTCAGCCCGAGCAATCGGCCGGACCAGCGGACCTCGCCGGAAAGCGCGGCGTTATCCGCGAGGTAGGAATTCGGTGTCGCCCCGACCGCCCAGGGCTGTGAGAGGCCATTCCTCGCCGCGGCGCCGAACGCAATTTCCTCGCTTCCGATTTCGAGGTCCCCTCGGACATGGAAGGATGTGCTGGACCAGGGTCCGAGCGCGTCCGCGAGGCCGTCCGGCGGGCTTGTGGAGACAAGCCGGCCGTACACGGCCAACAATGCTTCGCGGTCGAGCGGATGCAGAATGTGTGGGGTCACCTCCTCGCTTCCGCCCGCCACCATCAGGGTCTCCGGGAAACGCGCCGGGTCCACGTGACCTCGTCCAAGCAGGTGAATCAGTTCGTGCGCGATGACGCCCAGCCGCTCCAGCCCCCCGGTTTGCGTGGGGTCCACCCAGATCCGTCCCGAGACGATCGCGATACGAAAAGGGTCCGCCGGGTCGCCCGTCGGTACTATCCCGTATCGCGGCTGCGCGAGACCGATGTCCTCCGCTATCGGCGGGACGGCTTCGGAAGGCCAATCCGCTTGCGATGCAAACGCGACCGATATCTCCCCGTCTTCGAGAGCCTGTGTATTTCCGGGCAAGGGTTCGGGGTCGAATCGGAGCTGCCACTCCCGGGGCAACGCCGCGTTGATCGCCTGGACGACGCGAACCGTCTCGTCGATCGACTCAAGAGGCGTGCCTTCCACCACGCGAACGGTGGGCGGCGTCTCCGCGAAACGAAAGACGAGACCGTCGGGGATAAGTTGGACATCGCCGTCGCCCGTCTCGGCATCCGGGCTTCGGTATGAGAGAGCGTCCGCCCGCAGGTAGGCGATCAATTCCGCGGCCTCGATGCCGTCGTCGATAATCCCATGGGAAACGCCGACGTCCCCGTGCGCGGCGACGGTCCGCAGGTGCCCGACCGGGGCGGCGACATCGGCCCCGATATGCGAGTTTCCGTCGCTGTGGACGACAGGCGCCCGATGCGCGGAGAGAAAGGTTTGCAACGGGAGACGGGAAGGTTCCGCGACCCGCGGGATTCCGCCTTCGCCGCATGCCGTCAGGGTTGTCGCGAGGGCAACTGCAACGTATCCCGGTAGTAATCGCATCCCACCTCACATGACCCTTTCGTCAATCGTACGAGTCTTGGGGCATTCCCTCACGGCTCCTGCCGGGCCCGCCACCGGCCCGGACGCTCTCCAGCCTTTCCTTGAGGCGCTCGAGGGGAGCGCGGTCGCGCATCATCCGGAGCGGCACCGAGAAGTGGCCGCGCCGCCAGATGAAGCGGTTCTTTTCCGGCACCCGCCATTCGTCGATCAGCGCCCTGCCGGTCGCGAACGGGGTGACCGTGTCGCGGCTGCCGAGCACGGTGACGATGTTCTCGGGATCCACCGCGGGAGCGGCCCCCCGGGGATCGAGCAGCGGGAGCCAGCGCAGCGCCTGTTCTTCGGTCCAGCCGCGCCTCGCGATCGCGTCCGCCACGCCCCACAGCTTCGCCATGCTGCCGCGGAGCGCCGCATCCTCGGAATGCCCGCAATGGGTGATCAGGAACAGCACGTCGGGATGCAGCGCCGACGGCCAGCCGGCCGCCCGGACCGCGAGGAGCTGGGCGAGCAGCGCTCCCAGGCTGCTCCCCCCGACCGCGACCGGCCCGCGGCTGGTTCGCCGGCTCCAGTCGATCAGCACGGGCCATTCGAGCAGCTGGGCCGAGAACGTATCGAGCGCGCCGCGCGGCGCGCGGGCGATGAAGGCCTCCCCGCCGAAGCGCCCGTCCGGCACCCGCCTTCCGTGCCACGGCGCTTCCGGCCTGATCACGCGAATCCCCATGCGGCACAGCGCGAAGACTTCGTCGGCCAGCCCGTGCCAGTGATCGAACTCGACGCAGATACCGTGGCCGAAGACGAGGGAAGGCGGATCGGCCGCGCCGACCGGCTCGTAGACCCTCGCGAACACCTCGTCGTTCATGATCGGGCTGGGCGAGCGAAAACGCAGCCAGTACTCCTCGCCCACCGGTCCGGGCACGCGTTGCGACTCGAACACCTCGGGAAACGGGTCGGGGGGCGCGAAGGCGGCCGCCGGGTCGGCGAGCAGCGCGCCGTAATCGGCCTCCACCTCCTCGGCGGCCGGCACCTCCCAGCGGACCGGCGGGACCGGCCGCCGGCGCCTGAGATAGGAGAAATGGCGTCTCGTCGCGTTATAGGAGTTGCGCCGGTCGCGCCTCGCCGCCTCGATCGCCACCAGGCGGTACAGCTCGGTGCCCTGCTCTCCGAAGAACACCTGGCGCCAGCGGCCCTCCGTCGCGTTTACCGCCTCTCGGGCCGTCTCGAACCGGTCCAGCGTCTTGCGGAGCCGCGCGCCGACTCCGGGGATCGGCTCCATCGGCACTTCGTCGTAGAACCGGGGGATCGACCCGTTCGCGGCCCGCGCCGCCGCCCACAGGCGCGACAGCGGGAAGAACCAGCGCCCGAGCAGCCACAGGGCGGCGTGATCGAACCAGGGCCTCGCCAGCGCGACGCCCAGCGGCGAGCGCAACCATCTTTCGGTGAAATCCTCGGCGGTAAGGCGCGGCTCCGACCCCTCCGGGACGACAGGGTCGGCGGTCAAGATGCGGCTTCCTGCCCTGGCAGCAAGTGGTTCACGGGCCTGACGTAGAAATCGAGCAATTTGCGTTCCTGCGGGTTTACCTTGTACCGGCCGGGCGGGTCTTCAAGCAGAATCCTCCGCTTCAGCAGCAGCTGCAACCCGTCGCTGACCGCGAGGCTTTCCTCCCCGAAGGGAACGTATACGTGCGCGCCGGTGCTTTGGAACGCGCCGATCAGCCGATGCACCCGCGCCTTGAGATCGAGCTCCGAAAGCGCCCGGTCGCCGCTTTCGGCCAGCGCCGTGGCGATCAGCGAGACGGGAAGCACCGGGATCAACCTGCCCACCTCGCCCATGAGTTCGGTGACCAACTTCATCGACACCGCATAGCGGGTCTCGCGGTCGATGCCCTCCAGCTCGACGCGGTTGTCGGCGAGCCATGCCTTGAGCGACACCGGGGACCCGAAATTGGCGCAGGCGCGGCCGAACCGCCGGCGCCGCCCGTGCAGCAGCTCGAGCGCGGTGCGGAGGAAAAAGGCGATGGTCGACCGCAGGATGAAGGACGTGCCCCGCTGGCTGATCAGCCCCTCGTCCCCGTGCAGCAGCAGCGTCCGGTCCTCCACGACCCGCTCGTAGTTCAGACCGATCGGGATGAACACGATGTCCGGCGACGTCTCGGGATCGAAACCGCGCATCATGTAGTCGATCAATCCCGCCCTCGGCGTCCGCAACGCGCCGTCCTGCGACAACCCGGCTTCGGGGAAAATCGCCTGGGGCACGCGGCCCTCGACCGCCAGCTGCACGTAGCGCTCCACCACGCGCCGGTAAAGCGGATTCCGGGAATTGCGGCGCACGAAATAGGCGCCCATCGCGCGCAACAGGTTGGCCACCGGCCAGAACAGCGTCCATTCCCCCGCCGCATAGGACAGGGCGGCGCGGCGGGACGCCAGATAGGTCACGAGGAGGTAGTCGAAATTGCTCCGGTGGTTGATCACGAGGACCATGCTCACGTCGCTCCTCACGCCGTCGAGCGCCTTGTAGTCGGCATAGCCGAGCCGCACGCGATAGAAAAACCGGATGAACCGGCGGGCGATCCGGTAGCCCAGACGGAAATAGAAATAGGCGTTGAACCCCGGCACGATTTCTTCGGCGTATCCCCGCACCTCCTCGACCACGACCTGTTGCGGAACGTCGCGGTCCACGGCGGTGTCGGCGGCCGCCTGCAGCACCTTGTCGTCGTAGATCAGCCGGTCGATCAGCCGGTCGCGCTTGGTCAGCAGGAACGGCGGCAGCTCGATGTTGAGCCGGGAGTTGACGTCTTCGATGACGCGGTACACCCGGCGCCTGAGTATCCAGCGCGTCCCCGGCATCAGGAAATGTGCGAACAGGGAGAGGGCCGCCAGCAAGCCGACCAGCACGACCAGCCACAAAGGCAGAGCCACAAGTTGGCCCAAACGGGTTCTCCCCGACCCGATCCTTCCGTGCTCCGGGACCGCCGGGCGGCCCCACGGGACATATCGGCGGCCGGGCAGCGGGTGTTCGTTTGTCCCGCCGGGTCCTATATTAGCACATCGTTCTCGGACCGATCTGGGTGACAATCCGTTGAAGAAGTACGCAGTTCCCATCGCCATCGGCGTCGCGGTCGTCGCGATCGCGGTCCTGCTTCTGCTGCTCGACAATGGCGGCGAACGGGAAGCCGGCAAGGAGCCGCCGGGCGCCACCGCCGTGGTTCCGGTGCCGCCGGCGGCGCCGCAAACGGGGGCTGCAAGCCCGGCTTCTCCGCCCGCGCCGCCGAGGGAGGCGCAGGCCGAAGCCCCGGCGGACGCCGCCACGACCGCAACGCCCGGAGCGCCCGCGAAGGAAAGCGGAGAGGCGCCCAGCATCGATGTCGTCCGCGTCAGCCCCGCGGGCGATTCCGTGGTCGCCGGACGCGCGGAGCCCGGCTCCGAGGTCGTCGTCTCCGACAAGGGCGAGGCGGTGGGCCGCACGAAGGCCGACAAGCGGGGCGACTGGGTGGTGATCCCCGACCGGCCGCTGCCGCCGGGCGACCACGAGTTGACGGCGAAGAGCCGCACCGATCCCGACAAGCCGGAAACCGAAGCCCAATCCACGAACAAGGTGGTCATCGTCGTTCCGGAGCCCGGAAAGGACGTCTCCGGACGCGAGACCCCCGGCAAGACGGGCGCGCTCGCATTGTCGGTGCCGCGCGAGGGCGGGGGCGGATCCGTCGTCTTGCAGAAACCGGGATTGCCCGAACCCGTGCCCGGCGCCGGCTCCGCGCCCGACGGCGCGAGCGGCGGAAGCCCGCCCCCGAGCGAGACAGGCGCCGGGCCGGACGAAGGACGGAAGGAGCGATCGGACCGGCCGCTGGGCACCGGAGCGCCCTCTCGAGGCGAGACGGCATCCAGGGATCAAGCCGCCGCTCCGGCCGCGCGCCCCTCGGCTCCCGGGAAGAGCGCGGACCGCCCGGCCGGCGAGGCCGGGAAGGCACGGCCGGTCCCGGCGCCGGGCCGCGATCCGGGCGGTTCGCAAGCAGGCGAAGAAACCCGGCGGGCCGATGTGGCGGAATCCCGGGACGCCGCCTCCGGCGAAGACCCCTCGGGAGCCGGGGTGGCGGCGGCGCGACGGGGCGAGGATCCGACCGCCGCGCCCCGGGCTCGAAAACCATCGGCCGTTGCGGAAGACACCGCGGGAGCGGACAAGACCCGGCAACCCGACGCGACCGCGCCCGAAGTCGCCGCGTCCGAACGGCGAGCCTCGCCGGGCGGGAAAAGCGTCCCGCCCCAGGCGTCCGATGGGCGAAGCACATCCGCGCGGGCGACGCCCGAAGACCCGTCGACGGAATCGCCGGCGGGACGGAAACCCGAACCGCCGACGGCCACCGCGTCGGGCACGAAACCCTCCGCCCCGGCGGAGAAAAAGGAAGACCCGTCCTCCGGACTGTCGCTCGACACGGTGGATTACGACGACAAGGGCAAGGTCGCGGTCGGCGGCCGGGCGCCGGAGGGATCGCGCGTTCAGCTCTATCTGGACAACAAGCCCGTCGGCGGGGCGGACCCGGACGTCACCGGCATCTGGAGGGTCGAGCTGGGCGAGACGGTGAAGCCCAAGCGCTACCGGATGCGAATCGACCAGATCGGCCCGGAGGGTCGTGTGGTCGCCCGGATCGAATCGCCCTTCTTCCCCGCGGGTCCGATCAGCGGGCTGCCGCGCGATGCCGTGGTGTTCGTCCAACCGGGCAACAGCCTGTGGCGAATCGCGCGCCGCACCTATGGCGGCGGAGTCCAGTACACGCTGATCTACGAGGCCAACCGGGACCAGATTCGCGACCCGGACCTGATCTATCCGGGTCAGGTGTTCGTGCTGCCGAAGGGTCGGCGCAAGGTCAACTGAGCGCGCTCCCGGCCGACCCCTCGCCGGACGCAAGCGCCTCGTCGATGTCCAGACCGGGCTCCCACAGCGGCGCCGTGAGCCTGCGCTTCCCGTCCGCCGTCATCCGGACCCCGGGCTCGTCGCGTCGCTTGCGGTCCCAGAGCTTGCAGGTCACGGGCACGTGTTTCTGGTCCAGCGCCTCGCAGTAGTTGGTGTATTCGCACACCACGACCTCGTCGCCCCGCCCGAGGCGCACCTTCACGAACCAGTCCGGATCGGCGAGGCTCTGTCTGGCGAAGCCGACGATATCGGCCTTGCCGTCGCGCAGCAGGGCTTCGGCCTGTCCGAAGCCGTGGATGCCCCCGGTCACGACGACAGGAGTCGCGTGCCCCTCCGCCCGTATGGCGGCGCGGATGGCGGCCGCGGGCTCGACGTTGCGGCCGAACGGGCCGCGGGCGTCGGACACATATTGCGGCATGCACTCATATCCGCTCGGACCCGTATACGGGTAGGCGGCGGCGCCGACCGCGGGCTGCTTGGCGTCCTCGAACCGCCCGCCGCGCGACAGCGACAGGAAATCGAACCCGGCTCCGGCGAAGGCGGCGCCGAACCAGGCGGAATCGTCCACCGTGTTGCCGCCGTCGACGCAATCCTCGGTCAGGTATCGGCAGCCGACGGCGAAATCGCCGCCCACCGCCTGTCGAACCCTCCCGAACACCTCGAGCGGCAGGCGGACCCGACTCTCGAGCGACCCGCCATACCCATCGTCCCGGTCGTTCAGCCGCGACAGGAACTGGGACATCGTATAGGCGTGCGCGTAGTGCAGCTCGACCCCGTCGAAGCCCGCTTCCCGGGCGCGCCGCGCCGCATCGGCGAACAGGTCGGGGAGAACGTCGGGCAGCGCCCGCACATGCGGAAGATGGAGATCGGTGACCCGTTCCCGGTAGCCCATCCGCAGCGCCTCGTTCTCGCGCGGCGAGAGGATTGCCGCCAGCTCCGCGTCGTCGAGCTCGGCGAGACGCGCGCGAATCCGGTCTTCGGGCCAGTCCGCCGCGCCCAGGCGGTCGCGATGATCTTGGGTGATTCGCAGGAACTCGCCGAGATAGCGATCGCGGCGCGGCCGGCGGCGGACGGCGAGAAAATCGATGATCTGGATGAGCAGCCGCGTATGCCCGCCGCTCGCCCGTGCGACGGTCTCGACGAGGGTCTTGAGGCCCGGCACGAACCGGTCGTCGCCGATACGGAGGAGCGGCCCGCTCGGGATGTCGCGGATACCCGTGGCCTCGACCACGATGGCGCCCGGCCGGCCCCTGGCGAAGCGCTCGTACCAGCCCAGAACCTCGGGCGTGACGATCCCGTCCCCGGTCGCCCGCCAGGGCACCATCGCCGGGACCCAGGTCCGGCTCTCCAGCGAGAGCGGGCCGATATCGATCGGCTGGAAGAGGCGCGAAGCGGCCGCCTCCTCGCGGCTCGGCCAGCGTCCCGGCTCCGGCGACCATTTGATGCGTTCCGGCGGGCGCCACATGTCAAGGATCTCCCGGCACTGCGCCGATCATAGCGCAGGCGCGGCGTCGGCGGGACCGCCGAACTATTGAACCAGGTTCGGAAGGGTCGTGACGATGCCGGGGAAGACCGACATCAGGACCATGCCGATCAGCGTCAGGATCACGAACAGCCAGGACGCGTTGAATATGTCGCTCATCGGCACGTCCTGGGCGGCCCCTTTCACGGCGAACATGATGTAGCCGAAGGGCGGCGTGATCGCGCCGAGCGTGATGTTGAGCAGGAACAGGAGCCAGAACCAGACCGGGTCGAATTCGAGCGCCTTGATGATCGGCAGATAGATCGGGATGACGACCAGCATCAGGCCCAGCTGGTCGATGAACATGCAGAGGATGAACGGCAGCAGCATCATGAGGAAGAACATGAACCACGCCGGCACGGTCATTCCGGTCACGACTTCCGTCAGCGCCCGGGTGGCGCCGGTGAAGGCGAGAAGCTGGGTGAACATCACCGCGCTGGCGAGGATCAGCAGGATGACCGCCGCCAGGAGAGCGGCCTCCCCGGTCGCCTCGTAGAGCATCCGCCAGGTGAGCTTGCGGTAATAGGCGGCGGTCAGGATCGCGCCGAGCACCCCCGTCGCCGCCGATTCGGACGGGGTCGCGACACCCAGCATGATCAGCCCCATCACCATGAAGATGATGATCGAAAACGGCAGCAGACCCGCCACCGCCTTCAGCTTGCCGACGAAGCTCACCGTTTCCACGGCCTCGTCGGTCGGCGCGAGCGCGGGATCGATGCGGACCTTGATCAGGCAGGCCGTAACGTAGAGCGCCGCGAGCAGGAGTCCGGGGACGACTCCCGCGATCAGGAGCGCGGCGATGGAAACGTCCGCGAGCGTGCCGACGATGATGGCGAGTATGCTTGGCGGGATGATCGGCGCCAGGCACGCGCCGGCGAGGATCGTCCCGATGGAAAGCTTGGTGTCGTAACCGCGCCCCCGCATCATCGGCAGCAGCGAGCGCCCGAGCATCGCGGCGACCGCGATACCGGACCCCGACAGCGCGCCGAGGACGGTCGAGAGCGAAATCGACAGCACATAGGCGCGGCCGCGTATCTTGCCGACCAGCTTGTCGATCGAATCGAGCAGCACCTCCATGCTGCCGGACCGGAAAAGGATCTCTCCGAGGAGGACGAAGAGCGGCACGGTCCCGAGCGACGCGGTGGTGCTGGTGTCGAACATCGAGTTGACGACCATGCCGAAAGCCGCGTCGCCGAAAGTGAGCACCACGCCCGAGATGATGATGATCAGGAAGGCGAGGAAGATCGGCGCGCCGGTGAGGAACAGCGCGACCAGGATCGCAAGCCCGATCGAAAGGATTGCCCACCATTCCATGGCGCGCGGTCAGCCCTCCGCCGCTCGAGGCGTGATCCAGGTCCTGGTCCTCACCGCCTCGGACTTGAACAGACCGCGCAGGAAATAAAGCCCGGCGCCCACGAAACCGTAGGTGATGAACACCGACATCCACCATTGGGGCACGGGATAGTTCTGGGTGGTCACGATCTGATCGACGATTTGCCGGATGTTCTCTTCCAGGCTCATCCAGCCGGCGAACAGGCACATGAGGGTTCCGAATACGCCGGTGAAAATGGCGAGCGGCGGCCCCAGTTTCGGCACCAGCTCGCTCAACAGGGTGATCGCTATGTGCTGCCCGCGCCGCGTCGCGTGCGGCACCATCGAGAAGACCGTGACGCACAGCAGGTTGGAAAAGGTGTCGTTGGCCCAATCGGTCGCGACGCCGAGAAAGTACCGGGTCAGGACCTCCCAACAATAGATCGCGGCCATGGAGCCGAGACCGATCGTGCCGATGAGATAGCCGACATCGGAAAGCACGTCGTGTACGCGGCAAAGGGTCTGGATCGGGCGCATCGGGACGGTACTAACGAGCCATGTTGCTACGGCCGGAACCCGGCGACGTCGGGCGCGCACGTTCCGCGGGAACCGGGCGGCGACGCCATCGATCCGCCGCGGGGGATGGTATGGGGGCGGTCGGAAGCGGTCAACCGTCCGCGCCCCGCGCGCGAACGGCGACCGCAAATCCGCTCAGGTGTCGAGGAAGCTCCGGAGCAGCCGCGAGCGGCTGGGGTGCTTGAGCTTGCGCAGCGCCTTGGCCTCGATCTGTCGAATACGCTCGCGCGTGACCGAGAACTGCTGGCCGACCTCTTCCAGCGTATGGTCGGTGTTCATGCCGATGCCGAAGCGCATCCTGAGCACGCGCTCCTCGCGCGGGGTCAGGCTCGCCAGCACCCGCGTGGTCGTCTCGCGCAGATTGCCGTGGATCGCGGCGTCGAGCGGCTGCACCGCGTTCTTGTCCTCGATGAAGTCGCCGAGATGGCTGTCCTCCTCGTCGCCGATGGGCGTTTCCAGGCTGATCGGCTCCTTGGCGATCTTGAGGACCTTGCGGACCTTCTCGAGCGGCATTCCGAGACGTTCGGCGAGCTCTTCCGGCGCCGGTTCGCGTCCGATCTCATGCAGGATCTGACGCGACGCGCGGACCAGCTTGTTGATCGTCTCGATCATGTGGACCGGGATACGAATGGTGCGCGCCTGATCCGCGATGGATCGCGTGATCGCCTGCCTGATCCACCATGTCGCGTAGGTCGAGAATTTGTAGCCGCGGCGATACTCGAATTTGTCCACCGCCTTCATCAGGCCGATATTGCCTTCCTGGATCAGGTCCAGGAACTGCAGTCCGCGGTTGGTGTATTTCTTCGCGATGGAAATCACCAGGCGGAGATTGGCCTCGACCATTTCCTTCTTCGCCCGCGCCGCGTCGCGCTCCCCGCGCTGTACCTCGCTCACGATGCGGCGGAACTCGGAGATCGGCATCTCGATCTCCTTCTCCAGCCTGGCGATATCCTTTCGGATCGGGCGGATCTGGTCCTTGTGGTTCGCTACGAAGCCCTTCCAGCCCTTTTCCGACAGGCGCGAGACCCGGTTCAGCCAGCGGGAATCCGTCTCGTGGCCGAAATACCGGTCGAAGAACTTGCTGCGCCGCACCCCCGCCCGCTCGGCGAGCCGCACCAGCCTGCTCTCCAGCGCGACCAGATTCCGGTTGTGCACGTAGAGTTCCTGCACCAGCTCGTCGATCCGGGCGTTGTGCAGCTGAACGCTCTTGACCAGCTCGACAAGGGCCGCGCGCTGCTTCCGGATGCGAGTCTCGGACCCCTTGGCGAAGGTCCTGCCCTCCTTGTGCGCCTGCTCGCGCTTCTCCTCGAGACGCCGAACCCTGCCGTAGGTCGACGCGATCGTCTTCAGGGTATCGAGAATTTGCGGCTTGAGCGCCTCTTCCATCGCGGACAGGGAGACATTGGACTCCTCGCCGTCGGCGTCGGCATGGCTCGCCGCGCCGCCGTTCGCGGCCCCGTTCAGCCCGTCCCCGTCTCCGTCGCCGTCCTCGCTCTCGCCGCCGGCCGCGGTCATGTCGTTACTGTTGAATTCGCGGCCGTAGGTCGCATCGAGATCGATGACGTCGCGCAGCAGCATCGCCCCATCGTTGAGCGCGTCGTACCAGGCCAGAATGGAACGCAGCGTCAGCGGGCTTTCGCTGATCGCGCCGATCATGCGTTCGCGACCGGCCTCGATACGCTTGGCGATCGCGATTTCGCCCTCGCGCGACAGCAGCTCGACGCTGCCCATCTCACGCAGATACATCCGCACCGGATCGTCCGTGCGTCCGAGGTCCTCGTCCTCGTCCGAGCTGGCCGCGAGTGTCGCGTTTCCGGCGGTTTTCTCCTCTTCGGGCGAGACGTCCTCGGAATCTTCCCCCTCGACGACGTTGATGCCGAGCTCGGACAGATTGGTCATCGTGTCTTCGATCTGCTCGGACGACACCTGGTCGGGCGGAAGCGCGGCATTCAACTCGTCGTAAGTGACGAAGCCGCGCTCCTTGCCGCGCGAGATCAGCTTCTTGACCAGCCCGCCGATCGAATCGATCAGGGGCGCATCGGTGTTTTCTTCTCTCGCGGTTCCGCTGTCCGTCGCGCTCGTGGTTTTCGTGGCCATCGCCGCCCCTGTCGATAGTTGCACCGCGCGGCCGCAGGCCCGGCCGCGCCACGGTCAGGATTGTCGCCCGAGTTGTCCGAACGCCGGGCCGGAAGCCGGGTCCTCGGCGAGCAATTCGTCCTCGCCCTGGAGGCGTTCGAGTTGCGCCAGCTTCAATTTGGTGAAGCGCTCCACGTTCTCCGGGCTGGGATCGTTAGCCAGTGCCATTTCCGCCGCCGCCAAATCCGCTTTTACACCGGTCGATCCGAGGCCGTCGAGCGCATGGGAAACGCCTTTTCGTGCCGCCTCGATTGTAGCGTCCGGGCCGGCAAAACGCCATTGCGCATAGATGTCGGCGCCGAGCAGCGATTCGGCCAGCTCCGCATCCGTCCCGCTCAAGTGGCCCTTGAGACCGGCTTCGTCAAGTCCCGGCGCGTCGTGAACGAGCGACAGGATGCTCCTCATGAGCGCGTCGACCCCGCCGTCTCCGATTTCCAGGTCGGCGAGGCGCTCGCAGAACTCCTCGATCAACGGGGGGTGGCGCAACAGCGTCGCCACGACGTGGCGGACGGCACTGCCCGGCAGCGCCTCGGGCGGCGTACCGGACGGAATCCGTATCCCGTCGGTATCGTTCCGACGGCGCCCGTGCCACCGCGGACCGAAACGGCGGAGGACGCGTTGCCGGAAGTGCGTGCGGTACTGATGCTGGACCTTCCGGTTGTCGATCCGGTCGACCAGGCGCTCCATCGTCTGCTCGAGGCCGGCGACGCGTTCCGGCGTATCGAAGCGCCGGCCCTCGGTGTACATCTCCCAGACCAGATCGAAGAGATCCCTCCTGCCCTCCAGGCAGGACTCGACCGCCTCCACGCCGCCGTCGGCGAGCAGGCTGTCCGGATCCTGCCCGGCGGGGAGCGTGACGAACTGCAGCGAGCGTCCCGGCTCCAGCAGGGGCACCGCCCGCTCGGCCGCCCGGTAGGCCGCGCGCTTGCCGGCCGCGTCCCCGTCGAAGCAGAGAACCGGTTCGGGCGCCATGCGCCAGAGCGCATGCAGGTGGCTCTCGGTCAGCGCGGTGCCGAGGGGCGCGACCGATTCGGAAAAGCCCGCCCGGTTGAGGGCAATCACGTCGGTATAGCCCTCGGTGACGATAACCCTGCCGTTGCGGTGCGCCGCCTCGCGCGCCGTCGCCATGCCGTAGAGCACGCGACCCTTGCTGAACAGCGGCGTATCCGGGGAGTTGAGGTATTTCGGCTTCCCGTCGCCGAGGAGCCTGCCGCCGAACGCGATGACACGGCCGCGGCGGTCGGCGATGGGGAAGATCACCCGGCCGCGAAACCGGTCGTAGGGCGTGCCGTTATCGGGGCGGATGAGAAGCCCGGCCTCGACGAGCAGCGCCTCGGGATGCGATCCATCCATGACCGCGTTTCTCAACCCCGTCTTCGAGTCCGGAGCGTAGCCCAGCCGGAACCGGGCGCGCGTCTCCTCGTCGATCCCGCGCCGGGCGAGGTAGGAGCGCGCGTCCGCTCCCCTCGGACCCTGGAGCTCGCCCTCGAAGAACCTGCAGGCACGTTCCATGACTTCGTGGAGGGTCGCGGCCCGTTTGGCCGCCTCGCGCTCTTCCGGAGTGGCCCTGGGCACTTCGAGCCCGGCTTCGCCGGCCAGGCGTTCCACGGCTTCCGGGAACGACAGCCCCTCCTGGCGCATCACGAAGCCGATCACGTCGCCATGGGCGCCGCAGCCGAAGCAATGAAAGAACCCCTTTTCCTCGCTGACCGTGAAAGAGGGGGTCTTCTCGTTGTGAAATGGGCAGAGACCGGTGAGCTCGCGCCCGGCGCGCCTGAGCGACACGTGGCGCGCGATGACATCGCCGAGTCCGACGCGCGCGCGGATCTCGTCCAGGAAATCGGGTGCTATCGCCATTCCGGCCCGGTTCTCCTCTCGGGAGCGGCGAAGCGGGCGCCGCGGCTGCCTAGCGGCTCGTCAGCTCGGACTTCACCACCGCGCTCGCGCGGCCGAAATTCATCCGCCCCGCGTAACGCTCCTTCAGCAACGCCATCGTCCGGCCCATGTCCTTGATGCCCCGGGCGCCGATCTCCGCGATCGTCGCGTGAACCGCGCTCGCGGTCTCGTCGTCCGACATCTGTTCGGGCAGAAAGCCCTTGATGACCCGGATCTCCTCGGCTTCCTGCCGAGCGAGCTCCTCCCGCCCTCCCTGCTCGTAGAGCACGATCGCTTCCTCGCGCTGGCGCACCATCATCTGCAGGACGCCCAGGATATCCTGGTCGCTGACCTCTTCTCCGCCTCCCTTCGTGCGCGACGCGATATCGCGGTCCTTGACGGCGGCCAGTATCAAACGGACGGTGGACACCACACGGGCGTCCTTGTCCTTCATCCCCTTTTTCAGCCGGTCGGCCAAACGCCTTCGAAGCATCTCGGCTCCCTGCCAGATCGTTCGCGTTCGGGCCGCGGTCGGCAAAGGCTACCCGAATTCGGCCGCCGGAGACCATAGCGGCGATGCCCCGGACGCAGGCCGCGCCCGGGGAAAGGGCGATGCTTGAACTTGGTATTCCACGATCCTACATTCAAGTGTCTGGCATGTCCCTTTGCATCGGTGTCGAGCTGACACGGCCCGCCTTGCGTCGGGACGGATTCGTTATGGTGATCGGATCATGGACAGGGTTCCCATGACCGCCGAGGGGTTTTCCCACCTCGAAGCGGAACTCAAGCGGCTCAAGTCGGTCGAGAGGCCGGAGATCATTCGCGCCATCGCGGCCGCGCGCGAGCATGGCGATCTGTCCGAGAACGCCGAGTACCACGCGGCGCGCGAACGCCAGGCCTTCGTCGAAGGGCGCGTGGCGGATATCGAGGACGTGATGCGGCGCGCCGAGGTGATCGACGTGGCCAAGCTGTCGGGCAAGGAGATCAAGTTCGGCGCGACGGTCACGCTCACCGACGAGGATACCGAGCAGGAACGCACGTTCCAGATCGTGGGGGAGCACGAGTCCGACGTGGACGCCGGCCGGCTCTCGGTCACGTCTCCCCTGGCGCGCGCCGTGATCGGGCGCACGATCGGGGACTCGGTGGAGGTGACGACCCCCAAGGGCACCAAGTCCTACGAGGTCATGAAGGTCAAGTTCCGCTGACCGGGGCGGGAGTTCGCTCCCGGCCGCCAAAGCCAAGAGCCGCCCTTCGATACGGCGCTGGCGCGCCTGCTCAGGGTGAGGGTATTGTTGAATTCCGAAAGGGAAATCCCTCATCCCGAGTAGGCGCGCCAGCGCCGTATCGAGGGACGCGCCACGGGCGCGCCATGCGCTACGCTTCCAACCAGGACAGACCCGCGCTAAAGCGCCGACTTTCCGCCGTCGACCATGAGCGCCGCGGCGGTAACGAACGACGCCTCGGGCGAAGCGAGCCAGAGAATCGGCCAGGCGATCTCCCGAGCGTCCGCCCAGCGGCCCATCAGGGGGACCGCCTTCTGCTCCTCTTCGAGCTGCTCGCGGGAAACGCCCTGCGCCGCATAGCGCCTCAGGTGGTAGGGCGTCAGCACCCCGCCGGGGCAGACCGCGTTGGCACGGACTCGGTTCCCGGCCTCTTCGCAGGCCACCGTCCTGGTCATCGACACGATCGCGGCCTTGGTCGCGTCGTACTGGCCCATCCCCGTGCGCGCGATCACGCCGAAGGTCGACGACACGTTGACGATGTTGCCGTCCGGCGCGCGGCGCAGATGGGGAAGCGCGGCCCGGGTGCAGTTCGCGGTGCCTATCACGTTCACCGCGATGATCCGCTCCCACGACTCGGCGGGCCGGTCCGCGAGCGGGCCGTATTCGCGGACGCCGGCGTTGTTGACCAGGATGTCCAGGCTTCCCAGGCCTCGTACGGCCTCGTCGACGGCCCGGAACGCCTCGTCCTCGCGCGCGATGTCGGCGGCTATGCCAACGACCTCGCCGGCGTCCGCGATATCCTCGGCGACGCTCCGGAGCGCGTCGGCATGGAGGTCGACGATGGCGACTTTCGCGCCTTCCGCCACGAAGACCGCCGCCGTCGCCGAGCCGATACCCCCGGCGCCTCCGGTGATCATCGCCGTCTTGCCTTGCAGCCGTCCCGGCACTCCGGTCGCCCTTCCCGCGCGGCCCGACCGGCTATTCCGCCGCTTCGGCGCCCTCGGCGGGCGCCAGCAGCCGGTCGATGCATTCGTCGACGCCGCGCACGTCGCCGAAGCTCTGCCAGACCGACGTCAGCCCGACCAGATGGTCCTCGTCGTAGCGTGCCGCATTGGCGTCGGAGACCATCACCACCCGGTAGCCGATCATCATCGCGTCCCTGGCGCTGGTCTCGCAGCAGAAATTGGTCGCCGTGCCCGCGATCAGCAGGTTCTCGATGCCGCGCGCGCGCAGCCTTTCGTCGAGATCCGACGATCCCTGGATGAAGGTCGAGAAGCGCGACTTGCGGGCGATCAGGTCCTCGTCCCAAACCTCGAGGGTCTCGTACAGGCGGTGGCCCTCGCTCCCTTCCGTCAGCCCGTCCTTGTGGGCCTTCATCTTGGCGGGGGTGAAGAAATAGTCGTGATAGATCGGCCACAGGCTGGGGCCGTCCGTCTCCTCGGCTACGGTGAGCAATACCCAGGCGACCGTACCGCCGCGCGCCCTCACGGCGGCGGCCAGGCGGTTGATGTTGGGGCATATGCTCTTCGCGGTCTCGACTTCCGCGACGAAGAAGTTCTGCATGTCGATGACGACGAGGGCGGTCTTCGAAGGGTCGAACCGGTCGAAGACGTGGAGCCGTCCGCGCTTCGCCATGATGCGTTCGATCACGTAGTCGGGAATCTCGAGTTCGTGGGGCATCGGCTCTCTCCCTGAATTCAGGCGGTCAGTTTACGGGCGAGCGCCAGCAATTGCATATCCGCGCCGCGCGGTCCGACGAGCGAGAGTCCGAGCGGCAGACCGTCGATTTCCGACAACGGAAGGCTGATCTGGGGCAGCCCCCCGAGACCGGCGATACACAGGAGATGCATCGCCTGGTTACGGAACCGGATCTCGATATCGTCGATCGGCGTGTTCTTGAGCGGCGCTCCCCTGGGCGAGGTCGGGATGACGAGAACGTCGCCTTCCCCGAGCACCGATTCGATGCGCCGCCGGATCGCCGCGTGATCTTCACGGGCGGCGGCGACGGCGCGCTCGTCCAGCCCGGCGGCCCAGTCGAGCCGCATCTTCGCTCCGGGCCCGAGCCGCGGGCGCGTTGCCGTCACCCATTCGCCGAGATTCGACCAGATAGACGCGCCCTGAACGATCCGGAAGGTCTCGAACCAATGGCCCAGCCCGCCATCCGCCAGCGCGATATCGATGGCGGGCCCCACCGCGTCCTCTACCCGGGCGACGGCGCCCTCGAGCGCCGCGGCGATGCGGTCCTCGACGGCATCGAACGCATCGACACAGCGCAGCAGGCGGCGCGGCTCTGGCGGGAGCCGGGTCTCGTCGAGCAGCACCCGACCGACGGTCTCCAGGAGTTCGGCGTCGCGCGCGAACCAGCCGGCGACATCGAAAGGCGGGCCGAAGGGGATCACGCCGTCCAGCGGCACCCGGTCGACCGTCGGGCGGATCCCGAGAATCCCGCAATAGCTGGCCGGGAGCCGCACCGAGCCGCCGCAATCGGTGCCGAGGGCGAAGTCGACGGCGGCGCCGGCGACCGCCGACGCGGAGCCGTTCGACGACCCGCCGGGAACCCGGTCGGGGGCCGCCGGGTTGACCGGCGTTCCGTAATGCACGTTCTCCCCGGTGAGGCTGTAGGCGAGCTCGTCGGTCAGCGTCTTGCCCACCATCCGCGCGCCGGCGTCGAGCAGGCGCTGGACCGCCGACGCGGTAACCGCGGCCGGTTGGTGGGTTTCGAGCCATTCCGGGCTGCCGAACCCGGTCGGGTAACCGGCGATGTGGAAGACGTCCTTGACGGCGAAGGTGCGGCCTTCGAGCGGCCCCTCGCCGCTGCCGGGCAGCATGGGACGGCTGTGGGCGCAAAACGCTCCGAGCGGATCCTCGATCCGGCTGGCCATGCCGCTTGCTCCCCGGAATGGTAGATTGGCGGAACCGTTCCTTACCGGGCCGGCCGGCCCGGATCAATCCGCCGGAGGTGTGCGTGCCCGATCAGTCCATTCGCGGCTATCTCGATGCGCTGGAGTCGAAGGGCGAGCTGATCCGCTTCGACAAGCCCGTGGATCCGCTGGAAAACCTCACGGCCATCGGCTGGAAAACATACGACCGGCTGGGGAAGGCGAGCCTGTTCGCGAACCCCGTGGGGTTTCCGGGATGGCGGGTCGCGAACCAGATCATCGCGGATCGGCGCAAATGGGGAATAGCGCTCGGCGTCGAGGAGCGGGACGTCGTCGCGAGCTTCAACGAACGCGTCCGCGACCCGTTGCCGACCATCGATGTCCCGAGCCGGGACGCGCCGGTCAAGCAGGCGATCGCGCTCGGTCCGGAGGTGGACCTGACCCGCATCCCCGCCGTCTGGACCTCGGAGGCGGATCCCGGCCCGTACATCGCCGCGGGCATGGCGATTATCAAGGACCCGGATACCGGGGTCCGCAACATGTCGATCCACCGGATGCAGGTGCTCGGCCCGAACCGGACGGGCTATCTGATCTGTCCCCGCCAGGCGCTCCGGATCTACCAGAAATACCAGGCGCGCAACGAACCCATGCCGGTCGCGGTGGCCATCGGGGCGCATCCGGCGATCTATTTCGCCTCGTCCTACACCGCGCCCTACGGAACCGACGAGCTCACCGTCGCCGGTGCGCTGCTGGGCGAACCGGTGCGCATGGTGCGCTGCGAGACCGTCGATCTGGAAGTACCGGCGGAGGCGGAGCTTGTGCTGGAGGGCGAGATCCCGCCCGACGAGACCACGCCCGAGGGACCTTTCGGAGAAGGCTCGGGGGGATACGCGATGGAAGGCCGTACCCAGGTCTTGAAGGTCAACGCGCTGACCCGGCGCGCCGATCCCATCTTTTACGCGATGCAGTGCGGCGCGCCGATGACCGACACCCAGGCCCTGGTCGCGAGCGCGATCGACATGCTGCTGTGGCAGCACCTGGACCGTGTCGAGGGCGGGCTCGACCTGATCGACCTTCGCTGTCTCGGGATCGCCGGGCTGATGGCGGTGGTCGTCAAGCTGAGGCCGCGGGTCGCGGGTCAGGCCAAGACGGCGCTTCTGGCCGCACTCTCCGGACCCCAGATGCACCCGAAGCTCGCCATCGCGGTGGACGAGGACATCGATTGCACCGATTTGCGCCAGATTTTCTGGTCGCTGACCACGCGGGTCGATGCCGGGCGCGACATCGTGAAAATCCCCAACGCGCGGACCTGGTCGCTCGACAACATTTCCGACATCGTGCCGGGCCAGGGCCCGATGTACCGGATCGGCACCAAGTGGCTCATCGACGCGACCCGGCCGGTGGGAGCGGACCCGGCGGTCCGCGAGCGGTTCGAGCCCGCCATGCCGCTGAACCTGGACCGCATCGACCTGGCCGAATTCCTGCCCTGAACCCGGAGAGAAGCCCATGCGCGCGGCGACGATCGTCGAGAACAACGGAAGACGCCGGCTCGAAGTCGTCGACAACCTGCCGGAACCGGTGCCCGGCGAGGGCGAGCTGCTGGTTCGCGTGGGCGCGGGTGGGCTTAACCGCGCCGATTTGGCGATGCCGCTCAGGCACCGGCACGGCACGGACGCGTCCGGCCCTGCAATCGCCGGCAACGAGTTCGCGGGCACGGTCGAGGCCCGCGGTCCGGGCGCGGACCGGTTCGAGGTCGGCGACCGGGTGATGGGGTTCGGCGCTTCGACCTTCGCCGAGCTGACCGCGGTCGATCACCGCCACGTCTTTCCGGTTCCCGAAGGGATGGAACTGGAAACGGCGACGACCTACCCCGTCGCGGTCGAGACCATGCACGATGCGATCGTCACCAACGGCCGCCTCGCCGCGGGCGAAAGCGTCCTGTTCCTCGGCGCCGGATCGGGCGTCGGCATCCTGGGTATCCAGATCGCCAAGGCGAAGGGAGCCTCCCTCGTGCTCGGCGCCTCGCGCTCGCGGGACCGCCTCTCGCGGCTGGCCGCCTTCGGCATGGACGACGGCATCGACGTCACCGACCCCGGCTGGCCCGACCGGGTCCGTTCGCTGACGGGCGGCAAGGGCGTCGACCTCATCGTCGACATGGTGTCGGCGGGGACGATCGACGCCGGCATGAAGGCGGCGGCGATCCGGGGGCGCATCGTCAACGTCGGACGGCTCGGCGGCAAGACGGGCGAGTTCGATTTCGACCTGCACGCGCTCAAGCGGCTCGATTATATCGGGGTGACCTTCCGCACCCGGTCGGACGCCGAGATCGCCGACATCGTGGACCGCGCATGGGCGGATATCGGACCGTCGATCGAATCGGGCGCGCTGTCGCTTCCCGTCCACGCCGTCTTCCCGCTGGATGCGGTCGCGGACGCCTACGCCGAGATGCGGCGCGACACCCATCTCGGGAAGATCGTCATCGTTCCCTGACGGCCGCCGAATGAAACCCGATCCCGACGCCCGCGCCTTCTTCGTCACCGCCGCCGGCACCGAAATCGGCAAGACGCTGGTGACCGCCGCTCTGGGCCGCCAACTCGTGGATGCGGGCCGGCCGGCACGCGCGCTCAAGCCGGTGATCAGCGGTCTCGACGAGGTTGCGCCCGAGGAATCGGACAGCGGCCAGCTGCTCGCCGCGCTGGGCCGCCCGGTGGACGAGGCGACCATGGCGGAAATATCGCCCTGGCGGTTCGGAGCGCCGCTCTCGCCCCACATGGCCGCGGCGGCGGAGGGGCGGGAGATCGACTTCGGCGCGCTCGTCGGGTTCTGCCGGTCGGCGGTGGAGGAAAGCGCCGCCGCCGGCGAGCATCTCCTTATCGAAGGCGTCGGCGGCGTCATGGTGCCCGTTACCGCGCGCGAGACGGTGCTCGACTGGATCGCCGCGCTCGGGCTTCCGGCCGTTCTGGTGGGCGGCAGCTATCTCGGGGCGCTGAGCCATACCCTGACCGCCGCCCGTACCCTGGAGGCGGAGGGCGTGGAGATCGCCGCCGTCGTGATCAGCGAATCGGCCGAAAATAGCGTGGGCCTCGCCCCGACGGCGGAGACGATCCGGGCTTTTCTGCCGGGAAACCCCGTGGTGCCGCTGCCCCGTATCGCCGCCGCCGCCGAGCCCTGGCGCGTTGCCCCCCCGCTGATCGAGTCCGTCCTGCAAACGAAATGAGGAAGGTGTTACATTGGCGTCCGCTCATTTGCGCTCTTGAACGGTCGAGACCGGAACACGGGAGGTAATCATGAATAGGATTTTCCTGACCATCGCGGCTTGCGCCTTGTGGCTGGGGATGTCGTCCGGCGCCCTCGCGGCCTGCGGCGCGGTTACGATTGCAAGCATGAATTGGGCCTCGGCGGAGCTGATGGCCAGCGTGGACAAGATCATCCTGGACAAGGGCTATGGCTGCGACGTTTCGGTGGTTCCGGGCGACACCATGCCGACCTTCACCTCGATGAACGAAAAGGGCCGGCCGGACGTCGCGCCCGAGCTCTGGGTCAACGCGGTGCGCAACCCGCTCGCGAAAGCCATGAAGGAGGGCCGGCTGCATTCGCTCAACGACGGGCCGATCACCGGCCTCGGCGAAGGCTGGTGGATTCCGCCGCACACGGCGAAGAAGCACCCGGAGCTGAAGACGGTCCTGGACATACTCAAGCGTCCCGACCTCTTCCCCTATCAGGAAGACAAGTCGAAGGGCGCGTTCGTCGGCTGTCCGGCGGGCTGGGGTTGCCAGCTGACCAACGCCAACCTCTTCCGCGCGTTCGAGATGGAG
>JAJEHI010000147.1 GCA_022823775.1 Defluviicoccus sp.
CCTCCCGGCGATCGAGGTCGTCGGCTCGCGCATCGCCGGGTGGAACATAAACATCGTCGATACCGTCGCCGACAACGCCTCGTCCGGGCTGTTCGTGCTCGGCACGCGGCCGGTGATGCTCGACGACCTCGATTTGCGCGAATGCGGAATGGTGATGGAGAACAAGGGCGACCAGGTTTCCATCGGCGCCGGCGTCGCCTGCCTCGGCAACCCGTTGAACGCGGCGCTCTGGCTCGCCCGCAAGATGGTCGAGGTCGGCATGCCGCTCGACGAGGGCGACACGATCATGACCGGCGCGCTGGGACCGATGGCGCCGGTGGTCTGGGGCGACGTGGTCGAGGCTCGGATCGAGGGGCTGGGCTCGGTACGGGCCGCCTTTGCCGCCTGAGGAGGGAGAGACCGTGAAGACAAGGGTTGCCATCGTCGGTTCCGGCAATATCGGCACCGACCTGATGATCAAGATCCTCGAGACCTCGGACACGCTCGAAATGGGGGCGCTGGTGGGCATCGACCCCGAGTCCGACGGCCTCGCCAGGGCACGCAAGAAAGGCGTCGCCACCACCCACGAAGGGCTGGAAGGCCTCACCCGGATGCCGGAATGGGCCGGTATCGAGATCGTGTTCGACGCGACTTCGGCCGGCGCTCACGCGGCCAACGCGGCGATCTGCCTGGAACACGGCAGGACGATCGTCGACCTGACGCCCGCCGCCATCGGCCCCTATGTCGTGCCGGTGGTCAACATGGACGAGCATCTGGATGCGCCGAACATCAACATGGTGTCGTGCGGTGGGCAGGCGACGATTCCCATCGTCCACGCCGTCGACCGGGTGGCCAGGGTCCATTACGGGGAAATCGTGGCCTCCATCTCCTCCAGGTCGGCCGGACCGGGCACCCGCGCCAACATCGACGAGTTTACCGAGACGACGTCGAAGGGGATCGAGGTGGTGGGCGGCGCCGAGCGCGGCAAGGCCATCATCGTGCTCAACCCGGCCGAGCCGCCGCTCCTGATGCGCGACACCATCTACGTGCTGAGCGAGGACGGCGACACCGACGCGATCGTGAAGTCGATCGAGGACATGGTGGCCGAGGTGCAGGCCTACGTTCCGGGCTACCGGCTCAAGCAGGAGGTGCAGTTCGAACGTTTCGGCTCCAACAACCCGCTCCGCATCCCCGGGCTCGGGGAGTACACCGGAATCAAGTCCTCGATCTTCCTCGAAGTCGAGGGGGCGGGGCACTATCTGCCGACCTATGCCGGCAATCTCGACATCATGACATCCGCCGCGCTCAAGACCGCCGAACGGCTGGTCGAGCGCCGCGCGGCGGCTTAAGGAGAACCGAGATGGCTCTCGACACGGAAAAGAAGATCTACATCCAGGACGTGACGCTGCGCGACGGCATGCACGCGATCCGTCATCAGTACGGCCTCCATCACGTCACCGCGATCTGCAAGGCGCTCGACGAGGCGAAGGTGGACGCGATCGAGGTGAGCCATGGCGACGGGCTCGCCGGGATGTCGTTCAATTACGGCTTCGCCGCCCATTCCGACATCGAATATATCGAGGTCGCGGCCGACGCCGTGGAGCACGCGAAGATCGCGACCCTGCTGATCCCCGGCATCGGCACCGTCACCGACCTCAAGGACGCCTTCGACGCGGGCGCGCGGTCGGTCCGCATCGCGACCCATTGCACCGAGGCCGACATCGCCAAGCAGCACATCGAATACGCCCGCGGGATCGGCATGGATGTCGCGGGCTTCCTGATGATGGCGCACATGATCCCGGCCGACGAGCTGGTCGCGCAGGCCAAGCTGATGGAGTCCTACGGCGCGCATTGCGTCTACGTCACCGATTCGGGCGGCGCGCTGCTGATGGGCGATACCGCCGACCGGTTCAGGGCCTTCAGGGACGGGCTGAAACCGGAAACCCAGCTCGGCATCCACGCCCACCACAATCTCAGCCTCGGCGTCGCCAATACCGTCATCGCGCTCGAATACGGCGTGACGCGGGTCGACGCCTCGCTCGCCGGCATGGGGGCGGGGGCCGGCAATACGCCGCTCGAGGTCTTCATCGCCGTCGCCGACCGCGCCGGGCTCAACCACGGCTGCGACCTCTGGGCGCTGATGGACGCGGCGGAAGAGCTGGTCCGGCCCTTGCAGGACCGCCCGGTCCGGGTCGACCGGGAGACCCTCTCGCTGGGCTATACCGGGTCCTATTCGAGCTTCCTGCGCCACGCCGAGACCGCGTCGCAGACCTACGGCATCGACACGCGCGACATCCTGGTCGAGCTCGGCCGCAGGCGCATGGTGGGCGGCCAGGAGGACATGATCGTCGATGTGGCGCTCGATCTCGTAAGCGCGCGGGAAGCGGCGCAAAAGGGAGCCTGACCATGACCGAACTCGCCCCGCTCGCCGAGGCCGTCGATACCGCCGCGATGAAGGCCGAGGCGATCCCGCAGATCTCCGAGAGCACCCCGATCACCCCCGAGCAGGGCTATGACATCCAGGCCGCCTCCATCCTGCGGCGCGTGGCGCGCGGGGAGAAGCGGATCGGCGTCAAGATGGGCTTCACCAGCCGCGCCAAGATGGTCCAGATGGGCATTTCCGACATGATCTGGGGCCGGCTGACCGATGGGATGATCGTGGAGGACGGCGAATCGATCTCGATGGCCGATTACGTCCACCCAAGGGCCGAGCCCGAGATCGCGTTCCTGCTCAAGAAACCGCTGGCTGCTCCGGTCACCGCCGCCGAGGCGATGGCCGCGGTGGAGGCCGTGGCGCCGGCGATCGAAATCATCGATTCGCGCTACCGGAACTTCAAGTTCTCGCTCGCCGACGTTGTGGCGGACAACTGCTCCTCGTCCGGCATCGTGGTCGGCGCCTGGCAGTCGGTGGACGCGGATCTCACCAATCTCGGCATGATCCTCGAAGTTGACGGCAGGCCGCGCCAGATCGGCTCATCGGCCGCCATCCTCGGCAACCCGGCGCGCTCGCTGGTCGCCGCCGCGAGGCTGTCCACGGCCGCGGGCGAGCCGCTGGAGGCGGGCTGGATCGTCATGGCCGGCGGCGCCACGGCGGCGGAGGCGCTTTCCATCGGCGACTACGTCCGCAACACCGTCCAGCGTCTCGGCGCGGTCGGGTTTTCGGTGAGGGAGTAGTGATTCCTCACTTCCTGACCCCATGATCGAAGAAACTGCCGGCGTCCCCACCCGGGACGGGACCATGAAGACTTTCGTCATCCACTCCGACGAAGGCGGGCCGTTCGCGCCCATCGTGCTGTTCATGGATATCTGGGGCATTCGCGAGGAGTTGCGCGAGATCGCCCGGCGCATCGCGACCGTCGGCTATGCCTGCCTGCTGCCGGATTTCTACTACCGGCAGGGCGACCACGTGCACAACGAACGCTACGGCCCGGACGGGCGCATGGTGTCGCTGCACAGGATGAGCGGGGAAGAGGAACGCAGGGTCCACGAACCGCGGGCGAAGCTGACGAGCGCCATGATGAAGGACGACACGGCGGCGCTCCTCGAATTCATCGACGGGCACGAGGTCATGCGCGGCGGACCGGTGGGCTCGGTCGGCTGGTGCATGGGCGGCACGGCGGTGCTGGCGGCGGCGGGACACTTTCCGGACCGATTCCGGGCCGGCGCCGGTTTGCACACCACTATGCCGATAACGGACAGGCCCGATTCGCCCCATCTTCTGGTCGAGAGGTTCCGGGGCGAGCTCTATTGCGGCTGGGGCGAGCTGGACCATCTGACGCCGCCTTCCGTGGCCGAGGAGCTGGGCGACCTGCTGGCGCCCTGCGAGGTCGCGTACCGTTCGACGATGCACGAAGGGGCGGAGCACGGCTACGCCCTCCCCGACCGCGACATTTTCGACGCGAAAGCGGCAGCGAAAGACTGGGGCCTGATCTTCGCGATGTGGCAACGCCAGCTCGGCGCCGCCGGCATCTGAGGACCGGGGGAAGTTCAGCCCATGTATTCGTCGCGAAGGAAGTCGAACAGCCGAAGCACCTCGCGATCCGTGTAGACGAACAGGCGGGCGGTCCGGCTGACCGCGATGTGGGAAGTCCAGTTCCAGTGCGGGACGGTGAACACGTCGTGTTCGGCCCACTGGATGGTTTCCTCGCCGATGGTCGACCGGCCCTCGCCCTCGACCACCGTGACGATGGCGTTGGAGGTCGTACGGACCGGCCGGGTTTCCCGACCCTCGGCGAGTTCCCACGCGTAGCAGTCCATGCTGCGGATCACCGGGCCGCCGTCCACCGGGTTGGTGTAGCGCACCCTCCGCGCCCCGTCGGGCGCCACGGGAACCGCGTTCAGCGCCGCGACGGTTTGTGTCCAGGGATAGCGGAACATCGGCGAGTGCCGCGTGGCGGGCGCTTCGATATCGGGCATGTATCCGCCGGCCGCGAAAGCCCGATCGGGTAGGGCGGACAGGTCGTCCTCCACCCGGTTGGTACCGCCGTGCTCCATGAACATCGGTCCCAGATTCTGGGCCAGCGGGATATCCAGCGCATCCAGCCAGACCACCCTCCGGTCGGTCGGGTTGCTGTGCTCGTGCCACGCCCAGTTGGGCGTCAGGATGAGATCGCCGGGTTCCATCGGGCAGGGCTGGCCGTTGACCGTCGTGATGCCGCCGCCCTCGACGACGAAACGCATCGCGGACGCGGTATGGCGGTGCGATACCGCGGACTCGCCGGGTTCGAGGATCTGGATCCCGGCGAACAGATTGGTGGTGGTGAAGCTCCTGCCGCCGAAATCCGGGTTCACCAGCATGAGCGCGCGGCGCTCGGCGTTTTCCATCGAGACCTCGCGGCCCGCGCGGTCGATAAACGGCAGCAGGTCTTTCCAGCGCCATATGCGGGGGGCGTCCGGCGCCCGGGGCTCCGACAGCATGACCTCGTCGCAGACTTCCCAGAACGGCCAGATCGCCGATTCGCGCAGAGTGCGATGAAATTCAGAGAGGGAGTCTTCCGCGTGGTTCATGCCGCGCCTCCCCGGTTCCCGGCCGGCGTCGGGCCGCCGGCCCCTTCGAATGTTAGTGCACCGCTGCTTTCCCCGCCAAGCCGGCACCGGAACGTCAGCCCGGACCGACGTCCTTCCACTCCTGTTTCCTCAGCACGGAGCGCTGCACCTTGCCGGTCAGGCTCTTGGGCAGCGCGTCGACGAAGGCGATCTTCCGGGGATACATGAAGGGCGGGCCGTTCGCCTTGAAGAAATGTTGCAGCTCGCGCGCGAGCGAATCGTCCGCCCGGACGCCGTCCCAGACGACGACGAAGGCCTTGACCACCGAGGCGCGCTCGCCGGTCTCGTCGGGCGCGCCGACACAGGCGCATTCGCGGACGGCGGGATTGCGCAGCAGGATCCGCTCGACATCGACCGGGGCGATGTTGAGCCCGCCGGAGACGATCATCTCGTCGCGCCGGGCAACGAAGCGGATAAACCCGTCCGCGTCCGTGCGGATCAGGTCGTTGACCACGCACCATCCCTCGCGCACCGCCTCGGATTGCACCTCGCGCGGGCTCCAGTAGACCGTGGCGGTGGGGCCGCGCACGCACATCAGCCCCTGCCCCCCCGCCGGCACCGGCCCGAACGTGTCCGGGTCGCGCACCGAGATCTCATAGCCCGGGCAGACCGTGCCCAGGGTCTCGCGCCGGATTTCGTCCTCGCCGTCGCGAAACCCGACGAAGGCGTGAAACATCTCGGTGGTTCCGATGAGTTGCTGGAACGGAACCCCGGTTTCCTCGTGCCAGGCGATCTCGAACTCGGGGTTCAGCGGCTCCCCGGCGCAAAGCAGGATGCGGATCGAGTCGAGCGCCAACGCCCCGCCCGCTCGACGGCGCTCGAGAAGCCGGTGATAGAAGGTCGGCACGCAGATGAAGATCGTCGGCCGGTGCTCCGCCAGCGCCTCGACATAGGCCTCGACCGTCTTCTCCGGACACAGCACCGCCGCCGCCCCGAAGCGGAGCGGATAGTAGATGAAGAACGACATGCCCATGGTGAAAGGGAGCGCCGGCGGCCCCGCGAACACGTCGTCCGGCCCGGCCTTCAACACGTAGCGCGGGAACGTGTCGCCGGTCGCCATCAGGTCGCGGTGGCAATGCGCCGCCGCCTTGGGTCTGCCCGTGGTTCCGGAGGTGTAGACGATCAGGCAGAGGTCGTCGGCGCCGGTATCGGCCCAGGTCTCGACCGGCTCCGCCTCCGCCGCCAGCGCATCGAGCGAATCGAAGCAGCCCGAAGGGTCGCCGGGCGAGACGATGACGCGTTTCAGCCCGCAACCGGCGTCGTGGGCGCGCGCCGCTTCTTCCACCAGCCCGTCCTCGACGACCGCGAACCGCGCTTCGGTGTCGCGCGCCCGGTAGGCGAGATCGTCGGCGCGAAGCTGCACGAAGGTCGGAATGGCGATCGCGCCCAGCCCCTTCACCGCCAGCAGCGCCATGACGAGGCCGGGCGAATCGCGCATCCGCAGGATCACCCGGTCCTCCGGGCCCACACCCGCCGCCCGGAGCGCGCCGGCCACGCGCTTCGTGCCCGCGATCAGGTCGCCGTAGCTCCACCGCCGGCCTTCGCAGAGATACGCGGTACGGTCGAGCCACCCGTTCGCCTCGGCGCCCGCGAAGACCGCTTGCGCGATGTTCAGCCGGTCCGGATAGGACAGCTCCGGCAGCGCGAATATCCGCTCGGGCATCGCCGCCGCGTCGAGGACGAGATCGAACTTGTTCACGGAGCGAGGGTGGAGCGGCGCGGCGGATAGGACAAGGGCGGGGCGTTACATCCGCCTTGACCCCGCACCCGATGCGGCGAAAACTGCCCGCGGACCCGCCCGAGGAGGCCCGACATGGCAACCGCGAAGGAACGCGCAGGCAGCAACCGCGCGCATGAGCTCGAGCTGATCATCAACGAGCTCGAGGAGCTCAACGAGGAGGTGCGCGCGAACGACATCTGGATCCGCACGCGCTGGAACCTGCCCAACCAGAAGCCCTGGCATCTCGGCGTCTCGGAAAGGCCGGCGCCCTCGGCGCACAGTCTCACGGTCGAATACCCGTCCGCCAAGCCCCATGTCTGGCGCTGGGACGACATCGAGCCCTATCTCCTGAAGCTCGCCGAACTCTGCCCGCTGGAGCTGACCGAGCGCCAGTCGGTGCTGCTGACCAACCCGGCCTTCGGGCTGACCGGGGTCAAGGTCACCAACACGATGCGGATCGCGATCTCGATCTACAAGCGGGGCGACGACGCGGAATCGCACCTGCACACCCCGAACGCGAGCCGGACGATCATCTCCGACAGCGGCGGCTACACCATCGTCGAAGGCGAGAAGATGTACCCCAAGCGCGGGGACCTGGTCTTCACGCCTAACGGCACCTGGCACGAGCACGGCAACGACGACGACACCCCGGTGATCTGGGCCGATACGCTGGACTGGCCGCTGATCGACTTCCTCGGCTGCGCCTGGGCGCGCGACGACACCGAGAACGCGGTCGAGCACGGCGACCCGGCGGACGGGTTCTCCGGGCGGTTCTACGGCCGCGGCGGCATCCGGCCCCTCTTCGCTCCGCATCACCGGGGCAGCGGCGAAGGCAATTCGCCGATGTTCCTCTATTCGGGGGTCGATATCCGCGCCGCGCTCGGCGATCTCGCGGCTTTCGACGGCGATCCGCATGAGGGCATCATCGTCGAGCTGGTCAACCCGGAGAACGGAGCGCCGGTGTTCACCACGATCTCATACCGCGCGCAGCTCCTGCGCCCGGGCGAGGCAACGCAGCCCTTCCGCCATACGGCGTCTACGATCTACTGGGTGGCGGACGGCGAGGGCACGACCGAGGTCGACGGGGAGGAGATGAGCTGGGCGCGCAACGACTTCTTCGTCGTGCCCAACCACCGCTGGCGGCGCTTCGTCAACACGGGCAAGACCGACGCGATCCTCTACAGCTACACCGACCGGCCGCTGATCGAAAAGCTCGGCCACTACCGCGCGCAGGGCAAAGGCAAGGACGGCGCGGCGGTGGAGCTTTCTTAGGTCGTCACCCCTCGTCGACGACCGTGTTGCGGAGCGTGCCTATGCCCGTGACTTCGACCTCTACCACGTCGCCGGCCTTGAGCCATTTGGGCGGATCGAAGCGGGCGCCGGCGCCGATCGGCGTGCCGGTCGAGATCACGTCGCCCGGCTTCAACGCCGCCCAGGTCGAGACATAGCTCACCAGATAGGCGAAATCGAAGATCAGGTTGGCCGTCGTGTCGTCCTGGCGGATCTCCCCGTTGACCCGCCCGGTCACGCGGAGGTCGTCGAAGCCGGAGAACTCGTCCGCCGTCACCAGCCAGGGGCCGACCGAGCCGCAACGGTCGAAGTTCTTGCCCTGGGTGACGTTGAACTTGCCGTGGCGCATCCAGTCCCGGATGCAACCCTCGTTGAGGCAGGTGAGCCCGGCGATATGGTCGAGAGCGCGCTCGCGCGGGATTCGCCGCCCCCCTTCCCCGATGACGATGGCGATCTCGGCCTCGTAGTCGAGCTGTTCGGACTCCGGCGGCCGGAGGATCGGCTGCCCGTGACCTACCAACGTGTCCGGCACCCGCAGGAAGACGCTGGGAAAGGGCGGCAGGGACGAATCGTCGTATTCCTCGTTGCGGTGGGCGTAGTTGACGCCGATGCAGATGGTCTTTTCCGGCCACGGGACGGGCCGCCTGAAGTCGACCTCGTCGAGGCGGAAATCGGCCGCGACGCCGCTCGCAGCCGCCTCCGCCCGGCGCCTCGACGCCTCGTTCAGGATGTCGACCACCCCGCCCGCATCCGGCATTCGCGGGCCGAGATCGATCACCCCGTTGCCGTCGACGATGCCGAAGGACTCCCGCCCCGCGGCCTCGAACGATACCAGTCTCACCCTTCTCCCCCCTCAGATCCCCATAAGGTCGCGATAACCCTGCCAGAACCCGCGCACCGAGACCTCCGTCGCCCGCGAGCCGGGGCTGGGCGCGACGTCCCGCCCGCCCATCTCGACCAGCGAGGTCTTGTCGGGGTCGCGCCCGATGCCCTGGCTGACCCAGTTGCCGACGATGCCGTCCTCCATCGAGATCAGCCCGGCCGGGCCGATCAAGTTGCTCTGGTGAACGCGCGCGGCCCGCTCGGCCTCGCTGTCGTCGGCGCAGCCGAGGATACGCCAGGACAGCTCGCAGGAATCGGGTCCCGTCGGCGCGCAGATCCTGAGAGCGATCGAGTTGAGCGTCTGCTGAAGGACGAAGTTCGGAAAGACGCTCTGGATCGCGAGCGTCGTCCCGCATTCGAATTCCGGCCAGCCGCGTACGATGCGCGGATCGGCGATGTCGTAATCGTCGTCCGCCGCGCGCAGCTTTTCGGGATCGTATTCCGGCTCCTCCCGGTCGGTCGCGGCGATGGAGTAGCTGATATGGTGCCAGCCGCGGTCCGACAGCCTGATCCCGCCGTCCATCGACAGCCGGTTGATCCGCGTCGCGGTGAAGAACAGATGGAGCAGGCTCGCATGATAGGAATCGCGAACGTTCTCCATGTAGAGCTTCCAGTTGTTCGCCATAGACTGGGTGTAGGTGCCGAGGATCGTCATGTCGCGGCCGACGACGCGGTCGATATTGGCGCACATCTCCGGGCCGAGATATTCCTCGAGCGGCGGCGTGTCATCCGACATCGTCACGAAAACCAGCCCGCGAAAGACCGCGACCCGGAGCGGCGTCATCCGGTGGGCCGAGAGGTCGAAATCCTCCGGCATGCCGCCCTTGCCGCCGGCGCCCTTCTGGAACGCGACCGAGGTCAGCCGGCCGGACAGGTCGTAGGTCCAGTTGTGATAGACGCAGGTGAGCCGCCCCTCCGCCCGGCCCGCCTCGTCGATGCAGACCAGGTTGCCGCGATGGACGCAGCGGTTGACCATCGCGTTGATTTCGCCGCCGGCGTCGCGGATCGCGACGATCGGGGTGTCGCCGATCCGGGCGCGCCGGAAGTCGCCGGGTTCCGGGATCTCTCGGTCCATCATGACGAAATGCCAGACCGGCCCGCGGAAGATCCGGTCCTGCTCCGCCTCGTAGACTTCGGGATCGGAATAGACCCGGAAGGGAACGCGGCTCACGCCCTCCCCCGGCCACTCGAGAATCGATTCGCCCGCCATGGCGGCGCACTATATCGGGACCGTCGAACCCGTGCCATGCGACGGCATACCGGTTGGCAGGGTCAGGGGCGCTGTGTACACTCCGCCGCGCCCGGCCCCCGGGGTCGGAATCTCATGTCGGCGCGCCGTTCACGCGCGTCCGGGCCAGACGGAGGCGCAGGAGAGAATGAGCGATATCGAGTTTCACGCCGTCGCCAAGACCGCCGATCTCGACGACGGCGAAGCGATCCAGGTCATCGTGGGAAAGAAGGAAATCGCGATCTACAACCTGGAAGGCACGTACTACGCCACCGACGACATCTGCACCCACGCCTATGCCTCGCTGGCCGACGGCTATATCGAGGGCGATTCCATCGAGTGCCCGCTGCATGGCGGCTGTTTCGACATCAAGACCGGCAAGGCGCTGACCCCGCCGGTGACCGAGGACCTCAAGGTCTACGAGATCAAGATCGACGGCGAAGACATCCTGGTCGGCGTACCCGGCTAGAGCACGCCCGGGGAACTTTCATTCGATGAGCGATCCGGGGATCGTCGTGATCGGCGCGGGCCAGGCCGGCGGCTGGGCGGCCAGGACGCTGCGCGACGAGGGGTTCGAGGGGGGCATCGTCGTGATCGGCGAGGAGCCCTACCCGCCCTACGAGCGCCCGCCGTTGTCGAAAGAAGTCCTGCTGGGCAAGGAGCCGGCGGAGTCCAGCTATCTCTGGCCGGAGGGCTCGTTCGGCGATCTGGGGATCGAGCTCAGGACCGGGGTCGAGGCGACCTCGATCGAGCGTGCGGAGAAGACCGTCGTGCTCTCGGACGGCGGCACCATCGCCTACGACAAGCTGCTGATCGCCACCGGAGGCCGGGTCCGCAGGCTCCCGATCCAGGGGGAGACGCTGGAGGGCGTCCATTATCTCCGCGGCATCGACGACAGCGCCGCGATCCGTGCCGATCTCGGCGAAGGCGCGAAACTCGTCGTCATCGGCGGCGGCTGGATCGGACTTGAGGTGGCCGCCGCGGCGCGCATGCTTGGCGCCGATGTCGTGGTGGTCGAAGCTCTCGAACAGCTTTGCGGGCGGGCCCTGACCCCGGATCTCGCAACCTATCTGCTCGATGTTCATCGCGGCCGGGGCGTCGACGTCCGGCTCGGCACCACTGTCGAAGCGCTGACCGGCGAGAGCCGGGTGAGCGGCGCGCGGCTTTCCGGCGGAGAGACGGTTCCCGCCACCGCGGCGGTGATCGGCATCGGAATCGTCCCCAATGTCGAGCTGGCGGAAGCGGCGGGACTCGAAGTGCAAAACGGCATCGTGGTGGACGCGCTCTGCCGCACCTCCGATCCCGACATCTTCGCCGCAGGCGACGTGACCAATCACCCCAACGGCCTGCTGGGCCGCAACATCCGTCTCGAGTCGTGGGAGAACGCGCAGAACCAGGGCATCGCCGCCGCCAAGGCGATGCTGGGCGGCGAGACACCCTATTGCGAAATTCCCTGGTTCTGGTCGGACCAGTACGACGTCAACATCCAGCTCGTCGGCCTGCCGGCCGATATCGAGGAAACGGTCACGCGGGGCAACCGCGCCGACGGCAGCTTCGTCGAGTTCTACATGAAGGATGGCAAGATCGACGGCGCGGCCGCGATCGACAACCCGCGCGACATCCGCTTCGCCAAACGGCTGATGCAGGCGGAGAAGACCGTCGACCCCGCGGCGCTCGCCGACCCCTCCGTAAAGCTTCAGACGCTGCTCAGGGGCTGACCGCCGCCCTTCGATACGCGGCTACTCAGGGTGAGGGAGTCCTTTGGTTCCGCCCTCTTCCCGAGCAGGCGCGCCAGCGCCGTATCGAGGGACGCCGCCCGGCCTTTCGATACCGAATAATGACAACGGGCGGCGATTGACCTAATTTCCGTCCTGAACGCTCATCAACGCTGCGCGGGAAAAATGGACGATCGGGTTTCCGGGAACGGATCGGCTGGATTGCACGGCAACGGTGCCGGGTCGCCGCAGCCGCTGCTGATCGACCCGTTCGACCGTCGCGTTTCCTATCTTCGCGTGTCGGTCACCGACCGTTGCGATTTCCGCTGCGTCTACTGCATGTCGGAGTCGATGACCTTCCTGCCCAAGGCGGACGTGCTGACGCTCGAAGAGCTCGACCGGCTGTGCAGCGCTTTCGTGCGCCGTGGGGTGCGCAAGCTCAGGCTCACCGGCGGCGAGCCCCTGGTGCGCCGCAACATCATGTGGCTCGTCGAACGCCTCGGCCGCCATCTCGGCGACGGCACGCTGGAGGAGCTGACGCTCACCACCAACGGCAGCCAGCTCGCGCGCTTCGCGGACGATCTCCATGCGGCCGGCGTTCGTCGTATCAATGTCTCCATCGACACGCTCGACAGTGCCAAGTTCGCCGAAATCACGCGCTGGGGGCGGCTGGAGCAGGTCCTCGACGGTCTCGCGGCGGCGGACGCGGCCGGGCTTCGTATCAAGATCAACGCGGTGGCGCTGCGCGGCGTCAACGACGACGAACTCGTCGACATGGTGGAGTGGTGCGGGGATCGTGGCTACGACCTCACCTTCATCGAGGTGATGCCGCTGGGCGAGATCGGCGGCGATGCCAGGCTGGACCAGTACCTGCCGCTCTCGATGGTGCGCGCATCTCTCAAGCGGCGCTTCACGCTCGACGAGAGCGATTATTCGACGGGCGGGCCGGCGCGCTACACCGTGTGCCGCGAGACCGCCGGGCGGGTCGGGTTCATCACGCCGATGACCCACAATTTCTGCGAGTCCTGCAACCGCGTCCGGCTGACCTGCACCGGCACGCTATACATGTGCCTCGGTCAGGAAGACGCGGCGGACCTGCGCGCTCCGCTGCGGGAAAGCGACGACGACGCCCTCCTGATGGACGCCATCGACGAGGCCATCGGCCGCAAGCCCAAAGGCCACGACTTCGTCATCGACCGGCGCCGGCGCGGACCCGCGGTCTCGCGCCACATGAGCGTCACCGGCGGCTGAAAGACCTCTTCCGATGGATACCGCGACCCGATCGAACCTCTACCGGTTCCGCGACCCGCAGGCGCTGCTCCACCCCTATACCGACGCGATAGAGAACGAGAACGAAGGCGCGCTGGTCATGGCGCGCGGCGACGGCATCCATGTCTGGGACGAAACCGGCAAGGAATATATCGAGGGGATGGCGGGGCTCTGGTGCGTCTCGCTCGGCTTCGGCAACGAGCGCCTGGCCGACGCGGCGCACCGCCAGATGCGCACGCTGCCCTTCTATCACGGGTTCAACCGCAGGAGCCACGAACCCCAGGTCGAGCTCGCCGAACGCCTGAAGGCGCTGGCGCCGGTGCCGATGGCGCGGACCTTCTTCGCCAACTCGGGCTCCGAGGCGATCGACACCGCGATCAAGCTGATCTGGTTCTACAACAACGCCATCGGCCGTCCGGCGAAGAAGAAGATCGTGGGCCGAAAGCGCGGATATCACGGGATCACCGCGGCGGCGGCAAGCGTGACCGGCGTGCCGGCGAACCACGCGGGGTTCGACCTCCCCTTCCCGGGCTTTCTCCACACCGATTGCCCTCATTACCGGCGCGAAGGGCGCGATGGGGAGACCGAAGAGGAGTACGCCTCGCGCTGCGCCGAGTCGCTGGAGCGCCTGATCCTCGCCGAAGGGCCGGAGACCGTCGCCGCCTTCTTCGCCGAACCGGTGATGGGCGCGGGCGGCGTGATCATTCCGCCCGCGACCTATTTCGAGAAGATCCAGCAGAAGAAATTTGCGCTGTGGTGTTTTTTGGCTCTCGGTTGCCCATTGGTGAGGTCGGTTTGGTCTTGTGTTCGGGCGTTCGGGGCGAGGGCAGCGGCTGATTTTCGGGCGGAAACGGGTCGACGCGGTCGTATTGTCAGAATT
>JAJEHI010000073.1 GCA_022823775.1 Defluviicoccus sp.
GCACTCGCCGCGCGAGCGGGTCGCGCTGGCGGTATCGATTTGCGAGGGGCGCGGCGAACGGATGACCGAGCTGCGGAGGCGTGTCCTCGAGCTGCTTTGGGCGAGAGGCCGGCCGACGGGCGCTTACGAACTCATCGAAACGCTCAAGCCCGGAGGTTCGCGACCGGTCGGACCGCCGACCGTTTACCGGGCGCTCGGGTTCCTGATGGCGCAGCGCCTCGTTTCCAGGATCGAAAGCCTGAACGCCTACGTCCCCTGCGCCCATCCCGAGCGCGACCACGATTGCCTGTTCTTCATCTGCAGCGGCTGCCGGACATCGGTCGAGTTCGAGGATCCGCGGATCGGAGGATTGCTCGCCGAGGATGCCGCCGCCCTCGGGTTCGCCGCGACCCGTCGCACGGTCGAGGTCGAGGGCGTGTGCGCGCGGTGCGGGGAAGCCGGCGCGGCGTAGGCGGGAAGAAGGACCTCCGCCCATGGAAATCCGGTATCCGGACGGGCCGTCGCGGCGGCCGGGCGCGGGCGTCGCCGCCCGGCGGGGCGTGCCGGCATGAGGAGGCGGCACGCGGATTCGATCCGGCTGCTGCCGCTCGGCGCCGGGCACCGGCTGATCGGCGCGGCCCTGATCGTCGCCGCGCTCTGGGGAGCGTTCTTCTGGGCGACGTCCACGCCGGGCGGGCCATGACCCGCGCCCTCGAGTTTCAGGACCTGACCCTCGGCTACGACCGGCAGCCGGCGGTGCATCGCCTGCGCGGCGAGATCGCCGAGGGCAGCCTGACAGCCATGGTCGGACCCAACGGGGCCGGCAAGTCCACGCTGTTGAAGGGGGTGACCGGCTCGCTCCGCCCGCTCGAGGGCCGGATCGCCTTCGGCGGGCTCGCGCGGGACGACATCGCCTACCTGCCGCAGCAATCGGACGTCGACCGGTCCTTCCCGATCGCCGTCTCCGACCTCGTGGGCATGGGGCTCTGGCGGGAGATCGGCGGCTTTGCCGGCTTGCGGGCCGCTCACCGCGCGCGCGTCGCCGAGGCGATTTCCGCGGTCGGACTCGAAGGCTTCGAGAAGCGCCCGATCGGGTCGCTGTCGGGCGGGCAGATGCAGCGCGCGCTCTTCGCGCGGCTGCTGCTGCAGGACGCGCGGCTGGTCCTGCTCGACGAGCCCTTCACCGCGGTCGACGCGAGAACCGTGGCCGACCTGATCGGCGTGGTGCGGCGCTGGCACGGCGAGGGCCGCACGGTCATCGCCGTCCTGCACGACGTCGACACGGTACGGGCCCACTTCCCCCGCACGCTGATGCTGGCGCGCGAGCTCGTCGCTCATGGGCCCACGGCGCAGGTGCTGACGGCGGAGAACCAATTCCGCGCGCGCCAGATGTGCGAGGCCTGCGCCGGCCCCCCGCATATATGCGGGCGAAGCGCCGCATGATGTGGGAAGTCCTGGTCCAGCCCTTCACCGATTTCGGCTTCATGCGGCGCGCGCTGATCGGCTGCATCGCGATCTCGGTGGGCGCGACGCCGGTCGGGGCGTTCCTGATGCTGCGCCGCATGAGCCTGACGGGCGACGCGATGGCCTGTGCGATCCTGCCGGGCGCGGCGGTGGGCTATCTCGTCGCGGGCCTCTCGCTCGGGGCGATGACCGTGGGCGGGCTGATCGCGGGCATGGCGGTGGCGCTGCTCGCGGGCTTCGTGACCCGGGTCACGGCGCTGCGCGAGGATGCGAGCCTGGCGGCGTTCTACCTGATCTCGCTGGCGGTGGGCGTGCTGATCGTGTCCACCCGGGGCGGCAACGTCGACCTGATGCGCGTGCTCTTCGGGACCGTGCTCGCGCTCGACGACGCCGCGCTGATCCTGCTCTGTTCCTTCGCCAGCGTTTCGCTCTTCGCGCTCGCGGCCCTGTTTCGGCCGCTCGTGCTCGAATGCGCCGACCCGCAATTCCTGCGCTCGGTGAGCGGGCTCAGCGCGATGACGCATTTCGCGTTTCTCGCCCTCGTCGTGCTGAACCTCGTGGGAGGCTTTCACGCGCTCGGCACGCTGATGGCCGTCGGCATCATGATCCTTCCCGCCGCCGCCGCGCGATTCTGGGCCGTCGGCATCGGCGCGCTGATCGCCGCCGCGGTCGCGGTCGCGATGCTCTCGAGCCTGGCCGGCCTCCTCCTCTCCTACCATTTCAGCCTGCCGTCCGGGCCGGCGATCATCCTCGTCGCGGGCCTCGCCTACGCGCTGTCGCTGGTCTTCGGACCGGTGGGCGGTCTCGCCGGGCGGGCCTTCCCGCGCCGCTATCTCGAAGCCTGAAGGGAGTTCCGATGCCCGCCCGCAGAGCGCTTCTGACATCCGCCGCCGCCCTCGCCTTGTCGCTCGCCGCGCCGGCCCTCGCGCAGCCCGGCAAACCGATCCCGGTGGTCGCCACCTTCTCGATCCTCGGCGACATGGCGAAACGGATCGGCGGCGAGCACGTCGCCGTCACGACGCTGGTCGGCCCCGACGGCGATACGCATGTCTACCAGCCGACCCCCGCCGATGCGCGGGCCGTCAGCGAAGCGAAGGTCCTGGTCGTCAACGGGTTGCGGTTCGAAGGCTGGCTGGACCGGCTGGTCGACGCATCGGACTTCCGCGGCATACGCGCGGTGGCGACCGAGGGCATCGAGCCGATCCCGCTCGACGACAAGCACGCCGAGGGGGACGATCACGACGACCGTGACCACGCCGAGAGCGACCGTCACGACGGCCACGGCCACGGCGCCTTCGACCCGCATGGCTGGCAGAGCCTGCGCAACGCGGCGGTCTACGCGGACAACATCGCCGCGGCGCTGGCCAAGGCCGATCCGGGGAATGCCGGCGCGTTCCACCGGAACCGCGAGGCCTACGTCGCCGAAATCGAAGCTCTCGATTCGGAAATCCGCCGGATCGTCGCCGGGCTTCCCGCGGCGAGCCGGACCGTCGTCACCTCGCACGACGCGTTCCAGTATTTCGGCCGCGACTACGGGCTGACCTTCGTCGCGCCGCAGGGGCTCAGCACCGAATCGGAGGCGTCCGCGAAGGATGTGGCCCGCCTCATCCGGCAGATACGCGACGGGGGCATTCGCGCCGTCTTCATCGAGAATATCGGCGATCCGCGCCTCCTGAAGCGCATCGCAGACGAGACGGGAGCCGCCGTCGGCGGCACGCTCTATCCCGGCGCGCTGTCCGGCCCGGACGGCCCGGCGCCGACCTACCTCGACATGATGCGGCACAACGCGACGACGCTCGCGCGGGCGCTGACCTCGTAAGGCCCGGCGGCGCGGGCGTCCTCCCCCGCCGCCGCCACCTCATCTTCTCCCCTCCCGCTTGCGGGAGGGGCCGGGGGAGGGCGATCCGAAAAGGTACAGACCGGTTACATCGGTAACAGGCTTGGGGCCAGCATTGCCCCATGTGTCGTCATGCCCGGACTTGTTCCGGGCATCCACGTCCCTCCGCCGTTTCGGGATACGTCGCGCATCCCGTATAAGCGACTCTGGACGCCGATCGGAGAACCGGATGCCGTCGAAGGCCTCACCCGCCGCCGCCAAAATCGCCGCCGCGGCGGCGGCGCTCGCGCTCTCGGCACGCGCGCTGCTGGCGCCGTGGCCAAGGCGGGAGAATGTCGCCCGGCGCCTCGCGGCCTTCCCCACCCGGGGCCTGCCGGTCGAGGGGCGGGTGACGGTCCATTGGAACGACCGGCAGATTCCCTTCGTCGAGGCGGAGAGCGACGGCGACGCGGCGTTCGCGCTCGGCCTGGTGCACGCGCATCTGCGGCTCGGCCAGATGGCGACGGCGCGGATGATCGCTCGCGGGCGCGTTTCGGAGGCGATCGGCCCCGCGGGCGTCGATATCGACCGCGGGCTCCGCGCCCTCTCCCTCGCCCGCGCCGCGCCGGAGATCGAGCGGACCATGGACGAAGCCACGCTGCTCTGGGTCCGCCGCTTCGTCGACGGGATAAACCGCTATCAGGACGGCGCCGCCGGGCTGCCGCACGATTTCGCCGTTCTCGGCCTGAAGCCCGAACCCTGGACGGTCGCCGACGTGCTCGCCATCGGGCGTCTCGCCGGCACCGACGTGAACTGGCTGGTGTGGGCCGGCCTGCTCCCCCTGCGCGCGCGGCCCGACTGGCCGGAGCTCTGGGCGCGCCTGACGAAGGCGGAGACGGCGGCGGCGCCGGTTTTCGGCGGCGGAGACCGCACCGCCCAGGTGCAACGATGGCTCGGCGGGCTCTCCAGGTCGGGCAGCAACAGCCTCGCCGTCGCGGGGCGTCGCAGCGCGACCGGCGGCGCGCTGATGGCCAACGACCCCCATCTCGGCATTCTGGTTCCGGGCGTCTGGCTGATCGCCGGCGTCAAGTCGCCCTCCTGTCACGCGGTGGGGCTGATGGGGCCGGGGCTGCCGGTCTTCGCCATCGGCCGCAACCCGCACATCGCCTGGGGCGGCACGAATTTGCGCGCCGCCTCCAGCGATCTCGTCGACGCGGGCGGCGTGCCGGACTCGGAGATCGCGGAGAGGCGCGAGCGCATCCGCGTCCGCTGGTGGTTCGACGGCCAGGCGAGGGTCCGCGAGACGCGCTGGGGGCCGATCGTGACCGACGCGCCGCCTCTGGCGCGGCTCGACCTGCCGCCGCTCGCGCTGAAATGGGCCGGCCACGAGGCGAGCGACGAGATCGGCGCCATGCTCGCGGTGAGCCGGGCGCGCAATTTCGACGAGTTCCGCGCCGCGTTCGACCGTTTCGCCGTGCCGGGACAGACCATGCTCTACGCGGACGCGCGCGGGAATATCGGCCAGATCATGGCGGCATGGCTGCCCGCGCGCGCCGGGACGCCGGCCGACATTTTCCTCGATACCGACGCCTGCGACGCCTCCTGGAGAACGATGCTGGGCGGCGCCGACCTTCCCTACAGCTTCAACCCCGAGGCGGGCTTTCTCGCTTCGGCCAACAACCGCCCGCCGGAGACCGGGACGCAGGTCGGCTTCTTCTTCTCGCCCGACGACCGCGTCGACCGCATGGCCGCGCTGATCGGGAGCGAGGGGGCGGTGAGCGTGGAGACCCTGAAAGCGCTGCAGCGCGACGTCCACATGTCGTCCTCGGCGCGGCTGCGCGACCTCTTCGTTGCCATGCTCGACAGGCTGGCGCCGGAAGCGGCGGCGGACGCGAAAGGCGCGGAGGCGATCGGCCGGCTGCGCGACTGGGACGGCGCGTACCGACCCGAATCTTCCGGCGCGGTCGCGTTCGAGCTGTTTCGCGCGGACTTCGCCGCGCGCTTCTACGCCCTTCGCGACGGCGATGAACGTGCCGCGCCCCTCGCGGCGATGCGCCGTGGCACGGCGCTGCTGGAAGAGGACATCGCCGCCGCGGACGAGGAGCTCCTGCGCCAGGCGCTCGCCGCCGGGCTCAGCGCGGCCGCGGACGGGCTCGACGCCTTCGCCGGTTGGGGAGACATGCACCGTCTCAGGCTCGCGCATCCGCTGTCCCGCCTTCCGCTCGCCGGCCGCCGCTACCGGTTCGCGGACGAGGGGGTGGGCGGGAGCTCGGAGACGCTGATGAAGACCGCGCACGGGACCGCGGCCGGGCGCCATGCCGTGACCTACGGGTCCAACGCGCGCCACATCTCGGACCTGTCGGACCCGGACGCGAACTGGTTCGTCCTGCTCGGCGGGCAGGACGGCCGGTTCAACTCCTCGACCCTGCTGGATCAGTGGGATTTGTGGCGCCGGGGCGACTATGTCCGCGTGCCGCTCACGCTTTCCGCGGTGCGCGAGAGCTTCCCGCACGCGCTTTCGCTGGGGAACTGACGGGCGGCCGGGGATGTACGACGCGACCTGGCTATTGCGGCTCTACGCCCGGCGCCGGCTTCGGCATCTGGCGGAGACGGACTCGCTCGAGACGCAGCGCCGCGTCCTGTCGTCGCTGGTCCGCCGCGCGCGCGGCACGAAATTCGGACGGGAGCACGAATTCTCCGCCGTCCGGTCGCTCGACGATTACCGCTCGCGGGTTCCGCTGCGCGATTACGACGCGTTCTGGGAGTCGTACTGGCGCGAGCCCTTCCCCAGCCTGGACGATTGCACCTGGCCCGGCCCCGTCCCCTGGCTGGCCGTGTCGTCGGGAACGACGACCGGGACCACGAAATTCATTCCGGTGAGCCGGGAGATGCGGCGCTCCAACGTGCGCGCGGGCGCCGATCTGCTGGTCCACCATCTGGCCAACCGGCCCGACAGCCGGCTGCTCGCCGGGCGGGTCTTCATGCTCGGCGGCTCGACCGGGCTGGTGCACCGCGCGCCGGGAGTGCTGAGCGGCGATCTGAGCGGTATCGCGGCGGCGGAAATGCCCGCCTGGGCGAGGTTGCGCTATTTCCCGCCGCGCGATCTGGAGAGCATCGCCGACTGGGAGACCAAGATCGAGCGCTTCGCCGAACGCTCGCTGGAGACCGAGATCTCGGCGGTGGCGGGCACGCCGAGCTGGCTGTCGATCTTCCTCGAACGGCTGGCGGAGATCGCGGGGACCGCGACGGGGCGGATCGCCGACATCTGGCCCGGCCTCGAGCTGTTGTCGCACGGCGGCGTCGCCTGGGCGCCCTATCGCGACCGCTTCGCCGCCCTGCTGGAAGGGAGCCGCGCGGAGACGCGCGAGGTCTATCCGGCGAGCGAGGGATTCTTCGCCGTCGCCGACCGCGCCGACGGCGAGGGGCTCAGGCTGCTGCTCGATACCGGGATATTCTACGAGTTCGTCCCGCTCGACGGGCTCGACGGCGCGAACCCGGACTGCCGCTGGATCGGCGACGCGGAGCCGGGCGTGAACTATGCGCTGGCGGTGACCACCTGCGCCGGGCTGTGGCGCTACCTCGTTGGCGACACGGTGACCCTGGTCGAGCGCGACCCGCCGCGCGTCCTGGTGACCGGGCGGACCAGCTACATGCTGTCCGCCTTCGGCGAGCACGTGATCGGCGCCGAGGTCGAGCAGGCCGTGGCCGAGGCCGCGCGGGCGATCGGCGCGACGGTCTCCGACTTCGCCGCCGGAAGCCTGTTCCCGGAGGAGACGGGCGCGCGCGGCGGGCATCTCTACATCGTCGAGCTCGGCGCGGACGCGGGCGCGCGCGGTCCCGACGCCGACCGTCGGGCGCGCTTCGCCGAACGGCTCGACGCGACGCTCCGCCGGCTCAACGACGACTATGCGGCCCACCGCGCGGGCGGCTACGGCATGGACCCGGCCCGCGTGCGCTTCCTCCCCCCGGGTGCCTTCGCGGCGTGGATGAAGAGCCGCGGCAAACTAGGCGGCCAGAACAAGGTCCCCCGCATCGTCAACGACCCGGACCTCTTCGCCGCCCTGCGGGCGTTCGCCGACGGGGAGGGGACGACGGAGCGGTGAGGGCGGGGCGGACGGCCCCCTCACCCCGACCCTCTCCCCGCGGGGGAGAGGGGGATTCGCGCGGCGCCGCTCCCGCCTTTCTTTCCCCCCTCCCGCCTGCGGGAGGGGCCGGGGGAGGGTTGGCGGGAAGCGCGGCGGTTCCGTCCGGGCGGGAGACCCTCTAGAATCGCCCCGGCAACCGAAGGGGCGGGAGGCGTCCGGGACCATGATGCTGACGAACGGCCTGCCCGAGCTTAAACACCATATCCGCCAG
>JAJEHI010000048.1 GCA_022823775.1 Defluviicoccus sp.
CGCCACGGTGCCGTTCGGCTTCGAGAGCGACTTCCTCCGGCCGGTCTACCCGATCGAGAAGGTCGATCTGGACGACTTCTTCACCGGCGACCAGATCGCCAACGCGAAGGGCCGCATGAAAGGCTGGGTCCACTCGCTCGCCCGAACGGGGCGTTAGTTCCGGCGTCTGTCCGGCACACTACGGACGAGGCGGCCTTCGGGCCGCCTCTTTCGTTTCGGGCCTCGCGCGGCCGGAAACGCCGGATACCGCCCGGTACCCATCGGGTGGACACGCCATGGACCGCGCCTTAAATTTATCCGGTAACATTACCGGTCGACGGAAAGACCATGGATGACCGACCCGTTCCTCGCACTACCGGCGCAAGAGTCGCGCGGCACCGGATCAAGGCGGCGGCCGCCGGGACGGCACGTGTCGAGGTCTCGGTGCCATCGGAAGACGTGAGCCTCGTCAAGGCGGTGGCGGGAACGCTCCGTCGGGGCGGAACCGCGGCGATGGAATTGCGCGACATTCTTGCGACGGTCGTGTCGCCCCCTCGGGCGAGAACGGGTGCCGAGTTGGTTGCGTTCATGAGGGCCTCGCCGCTTCGCGGCGTGGATTTCGTGGTCGAGCGCGACCGGTCTTCCGGGCGGCCAGTCGATCTCGAATGACGGGTTTCCTGATCGACACAAACGTCATCAGCGAGACCGTCAAACCGCGGCCCGAGCCTCGCGTGATCGATTGGTTCGAGAACCGGACGCCAAACGAGTTGTTTCTTGCCTCGATCACTTTCGGTGAGCTGGTGCGCGGCGCGCGGAGGCTGGAGCATGCCGGCCGGAGACGGGGTTACGAGCGCTGGATCCGGCACGACCTCGCGCGGCAGTTCGAAGGACGGATCCTGCCGTTCGACCGGGAGGCGGGGGCAATATGGGGCGAGATCATGGCCGAGGGAGACCGGACCGGCCGGCCGCGGCCGGCCGTCGACGCCCAGATCGCAGCGATCGCTCGTCGACACGGTCTCACGCTCGTGACCCGCAACCTGCGGGACTTCGAGGCGACGGAGGTTCCGGTCCTCGATCCTTGGGTGCGGTAGCGCCGCCGCGGCGCGCAGCTCACCCCTCCCGCAGCCGGAAGCGCTGGATCTTGCCGGTCACGGTCTTGGGCAGCGTGTCGACGAAGTTGAACCAGCGCGGGTACTTGTAACGGGCGAGGGCTTCCCGGCAATGGGTTTTCAGCTCGTCCTCCAGCGCCGCGCTGGCGTCGCCTGAGTCGTTGAGCACGATATTCGCCTCGGGCTTGATGAGCCCGTCGTCGTCGGGGCGGCCGACCACCGCGGCCTCGAGCACCTTGGGGTGCTCGATCAGCCGGGCCTCGATCTCGAACGGCGAGCACCAGAGCCCGCCGACCTTGATCATGTCGTCGCCGCGCCCGCAATTGATGAAATAGCCGTCCTCGTCCCGGTAATACATGTCCCCGGTGTTGAGCCAGTCGTCGCCCAGCATGGTGGCCGCGGTCTTCCCGGGGTTGTTCCAGTAGAGCTTCGCGGCGGACTCGCCCTGCACCAGCAGCGTCCCCATCTCGCCGTCCGGCACGTCCTCGCCGTCCTCGTCGACCAACCGCACCTCGTATCCGGGCACCGGGCGGCCGGACGATCCGGCCTTCCAGTCGTCCTCGGTGTTGGAGACGAAGATGTGCAGCATCTCGGTCGAGCCGAGCCCGTCCAGGATCAGCGTTCCGGTCTTTTCCTTCCAGCGCAGCATGACGTCGCCCGGCAGCGCCTCGCCGGCCGAGATGCAGATCCGGATCGACGACAAATCCGGGTCCGCCTCCTCCATCGCATGGAGCTGCTGGGCGTACATGGTGGGCACGCCGAAGAACACGGTCGGCCGGAGCGCCTCGATCGCCTCGAAGGTCATTTGCGGCGTCGGGCGCCGGTCGCTGAGCCCGATGGTGGCGCCGACCCAGAGCGGGAAGGTCATCGCGTTGCCGAAGCCGTAGGAGTGGAACAGCTTGCTGACCGAGAACACGGTGTCGTCTTCGCGCAGCCCGGCGATCTTCCGGCCGTAGCGCTCGCTGGTGCAGACCATGTCGCGGTGATGGTGGACGACCCCCTTGGGGTTCCCGGTGGAACCCGAGGAATAGAGCCAGAAACAGTCGTCCATCGCCGAGGTCGGAGCCGGCGCCAGCACGTCGGATGCCGACGCCGCCTTCTCCCGCAGCCCGCCCGTCCCGTCGACCCGGAGCACCATCGGCGGCTTTTCGTCGACGGCGTCCAGCCCGCCCTCCACCGCCTCCGCCCATTCCGGACTGTAGACCACACCCCGGCAGTCCGAATCCTCGATCAGGAACTTGTAATCCCGCGGCCGCATCATGGTGTTGACCGGCACCGGGACAATGCCCGCCCTGACCGCGCCGAAGAAGCAGGAGACGAATTCCGGACAGTCCTTGACCGCCATCAGGACCCGGTCGCCGGGCTCGATCCCCTCGCCGAGCAGCGCATTGCCGGTCCGCGCGACCTGCGTCGCGAGCTCGCGATAGCTGGTTTCGCCGTCGACGGTCCGGATCGCGGCCTTGTCGCCCCTTCCCTCGTCGAGGTGCCGGTCGACGAAGGGGATCGCGGCGTTGAAGACGTCGGAAAAGACGAGCCTCGACGGTGTCGAGCTCTCGTCGATGCGCACGGTGTTGTCCTTCACGTGTCCCTCCAGCGCCCGCTCGCTTCGGGCGCATATTCGGTCCTTGCGCGCGGTCGGGCAAGTCGCGGCGAACGGGCCCCCTCGGCTTGACGCCGCAACGCAAAATCGTATTGATAGCCACCGGATCCGTATCGTCTTCAGTGCGCGATATGCGGGCGCCCGGCGGGTCGGGGCGGTGCCGCATAGCCTGCGGACGGGCGCAATACCGGAACGGCGGAGCGGCGGCGGCCTGCGGCGGGACGGCCTCGGCAGGAAGAAGGAAACGATGAGCCAAACCCAGGAAAAATATGTCGGGCAGCCGGTCGACCGGGTCGAGGACGCGGCGCTGCTTACCGGTAGCGCGATGTTCTCCGACCACCTGCCGACACGGATCGGGACGCTGCACGCCGCGATCCTGCGTTCGCCGCACGCCCATGCCGAGATCGTTTCGATCGACGTCTCGCGCGCGAAGGCGATGCCGGGCGTCGCCGACGTGCTCACGGGCGAGGACCTCAGGGACATCTCCGATCCGTTCCTGATCGTCCTGCGCGAGCCGATCCTCCAGTGGGCGCTCGCGGTCGGCAAGGTCCGCTATGTGGGCGAGCCGGTGGTCCTCGTCATCGCCACGGACCGCTACCGGGCGGAGGACGCGCTGTCGGCGATCGAGGTCGCCTACCGGACCCTCAAGCCCGCCATCGACCCCGAGGAAGCGGCGGCGGAAGGCGCCCCGATCGTCCACGAGGATGTCGGATCGAACGTCGTCTCGACCCGCGACTTCGTCTACGGCGATCCGGACGCGGCGTTCGCCGAGGCCGACCGGACGGTCCGGCTCAAGATTTCCTATCCGCGCAACTCGCACACCCCCATCGAAGGCTTCGTGGCGACGGTGGCCTACGACCCGGCGACCGAATCCTACGACGTGCAGTCCAACTTCCAGGGTCCGTACTCGACCCACACCGTGATCTCGAAGGCGTTGCGCGTCTCGAGCTCCAGGCTTCGCATGCGAACGCCCAACTATTCGGGCGGCGGGTTCGGGGTGAAGGTCCAGGTGTTCCCCTACATCGTCCTGATGGGGCTCGCCTCCAGGGTCGCCGGCCGGCCGGTCAAATGGATCGAGGACCGGCTGGAACACCTGACCGGCGCGACGGCGGCGCCGAACCGGATCGTCTCCATCGAGGCCGCCGTCAAGAACGACGGGACGATCACCGGGTTCAGGTTCGACCAGCTCGACGATTACGGCGCTTTCCTGCGTGCGCCGATGCCGGGGCCGCTCTACCGCATGCACGGCATCCTGACGGGCGCCTACGACATCAAGAACCTGTCGGTTACCAACCGGCTGCTGCTGACCAACAAGTGTCCGTCGGGAATGGTGCGCGGCTTCGGCGGTCCGCAGATGTACTACGCCATCGAACGGCTGGTGCAGCGGATCGCGGTCGAGCTCGGCCTCGACCATTACGAGGTGATCCGCAAAAACCTGGTGCCGGCCGGCGTTTTCCCTTACCGCGCTGCGGCGGGCGCGCTGCTCGACTCGGGCGATTACCCCGCCGCGCTGGAAAAAGCCGCGCGCGAGGGCCGGCTCGAGGAACTCAGGAAGCGCCGCGACAAGGCCCGCGCGGAAGGCCGTCTCTACGGCATCGGCTACGCGGCGATCGTCGAGCCGGCGCAGTCCAACATGGGCTATCTCTCGAACATCCTGCCGCTCGCGGAGCGCCAGAAGAACCCGAAGGGCGGCGCCGTCTCGAACGCGACGGTCAATATCGACCCGCTCGGCACGGTCAACGTCACGGCCGACTCGATCCCGCAGGGGCAGGGCCACATGACGGTGCTCTCCCAGATCGTCGCCGACAATCTGGGACTCGAGCCCACCGACATCCACGTCAACCTGGAGCACGACACGGCCAAGGACGCATGGTCGATCGCGACCGGCAACTATTCGTCGCGCTTCACCTCGTCCACCGCCGTAGCCGCCGACCGCGCTGCCAAGAAGGCGCGCGCCAAGCTCGCCAGGATCGCGAGCCAGACGCTCAACGTGCCGCCGGAAGATCTCGAATTCGGCAACGGCAGGATCTACGCCGCCGACAACCCCGACAATTCGGTCAATCTTTACCGTGTCGCCGGGTCGGCGCACTGGACGCCCGGCAACCTGCCCGACGACATGGAGCCCGGTATCCGCGAGATCGGCTCCTGGTCGCCGCCGGAGCTGGAGCCGCCGAACGACAAGGACCAGATCAACTCCTCGCTGACCTACGGTTTCGTGTTCGATTTCTGCGGCGTCGAGATCGACCGCGACACCGGCGAGGTGACGATCGACAAATACGTGACGATGCACGACTCGGGCACGCTGCTGAATCCCAAGCTCGCCGAGGGGCAGGTGCATGGCGCCTTCGCCTGGGCCGTCGGATGCGCGCTCTACGAGGAATTCGCCTATGGCGAGGACGGGAGCTTCCTCAACGGCACCTTCGCCGATTACCTGGTGCCGACGGCCTGGGAAGTGCCGGAGCCGCAGATCGTCCACATGGAATCGCCGTCTCTCGTAACGCCGCTGGGGGCCAAGGGCGTCGGCGAGGGCAACTGCATGTCGACTCCGGTCTGCATCGCGAATGCCGTGTGCGACGCGCTCGGTGTCGAGAACGTCACCCTGCCGCTCAGCCCCAACAAGGTAGCCGCCCTGATCCACGGCGAGGAACGGCCGCCGCCCGAAGGCGCGGAGGCCCCGCCCGCCCCGAAAGACGCCGCGGACAACGTCATCGCCGGAACCGGCGAGGCGTTCGTTCCGGCCGCGCAAGAGACGGTATGGGCGGCGCTGCTCGACCCGGAGAAGCTGGCGGCGGTGATCCCGGGCTGCCATTCGCTCGACCGGGCGGGCGAGCACGCGTACCGGGCCGAGGTCTCGATCGGCGCCGGCCCGGTCAAGGGCCGCTTCAAGGCTACCGTCGCCCTGAGCGACCTGGATCCGCCCAACGCGGCGACGCTGTCGGGCGCGCTGACCGGGCTGCTCGGGCTCTCCGAGGGAACCGGGAGCGTGACGCTGACGCCAAGGGACGGCGGCACCGCGCTCGCCTACGATTACAGGATCGAGGTGTCGGGCACCGTCGCGGCGATCGGCGGACGGATGATCGAAGGCGCGGCCCGCGCGCTGGTGCGGCAGTTCTTCGAGCGCCTCGCCTCGGTTCTCGCCGGCGGGCCCGCCGAAGCGCCGGAGGCCGATGCCGCCGCGGCGACCTGGTGGCAACGCTTGCTCGCGGCGCTGGGGATCGGCCGATGAAACCGAGCCCCTTCGACTATGTCCGCGCCATGTCGGCCGAGGAGGCGGTCGCGAGCCTCGACGGCGCCGGCGACGAGGCGCGCATCCTCGCCGGCGGTCTGTCGCTCGTGCCGATGCTCAACTTCCGCCTCGTCGAGCCCTCGGTGCTGATCGACATCTCCGGCATCGACGATCTCGACTATATCCGCCAGGACGACGGAGTCGTGGAAGTCGGCGCCTCCACGCGGCAGAGCACGCTCGAGCGGTGGGACGGTATCGCCGGCAAGCTGCCGCTGGTGCACGCGGCACTTCCCCATATCGGCCATTACCAGACCCGCAGCCGGGGGACGGTGTGCGGTTCGGTCGCCCATTCCGATCCCAGCTCCGAATTGCCGCTCTGCCTTGCGACGCTGGGCGGCGAGGTCGTGCTGCGCTCGGTGGCTGGCGAGCGCCGCGTCGCCGCGAAGGATTTCCAGACCGGGATGCTGACCACGTCGAAGCGCGACGACGAGATGGTCGCCGCCGTCCGCTTTCCCGTCGGCGGGCCCGGCTGGGGCTACGCCTTTGTCGAGATGGCCCAGCGTCGCGGCGACTTCGCGATCGTCGCCCTCGCGGCCGCGGCTTCGGCCGACCGCATCCGGCTCGGCGTAGGCGGAGTCGCCGACCATCCGGCGGTGCGCGAGTGGGACGCGCTGGAGGCAGACGCCCTCGACGACGCGCTCAACGCGTTTGCATGGGATCTCGGTGGGTACGACGACGTTCATGCGTCGGCGCGCTACCGCCGCGAGCTGGTCCGCCGGCTCGGGAGGAAAGTGATCGAGGGGGCCAGGTCATGCCGCAGCTGAGCCGGGATACGCGGCACGCGGTTTCGTTCACGCTCAACGGCAAGCCGGCCGAGGGCCATGCCGAGCCGCGCATGCTCCTGTCCGATTTCCTGGTCCACGAGCTCGGCCTGACCAGCGTGCATGTCGGCTGCGAGCACGGCGTCTGCGGCGCCTGCACGGTCCGCGTCGACGGGGCGGTGAGCCGCGCCTGCCTCACCTTCGCGGTGCAGGTCGATGGAAAGCGGGTCGATACGGTTGAAAGCCTTTCCCCGGAGGAGGGCGGGCTCAACGAGCTCCAGAAGTCGTTCCGCAAGAACCACGGCCTGCAATGCGGCTATTGCACGCCCGGCATCCTGATGTCGTTGACCGCCTATCTGGAAGAGAACCCGAAACCGGGCGAGGCCGAGCTGCGCGACATGCTGAGCGGCCATCTCTGCCGCTGCACCGGTTATGTCAACATCGTCCGCGCCGTGATGGAGCATGTCGGCAAGTCGGCATAGCTCCCGTCTTCCGACCGGGATCGAGGACCGGGCGGTCTATGACAGCGCGGTCCGCCACCTCCGGGACGCGCGCGTCGTCCTGCCGACCTTCGAGGAGCTCGCCGACCCGGCAACGATCCCGGGCGACATCGCCGCTAGGACCCGTCAGATAGGCCGCGACGCGGCCGATCCCGCCAACCTGTTCCGCGTTCACTGGTTCAACGATACCGGCACCGGCGGCATCCGGCCCGTGCCGCCCCATGTCGTTCTTCCCAGGGCGCTGACCGGTGTCGACGCGCCGATCGCCGTCGCGCTCGGCAACAGCTTCCCCATGATCGGCGCGCACAAGGTTCTCGCCGCCTATGCCTGCCTGGTCTCGCGGCTGGTTACCGGGCGGTTCGATCCGGCCCGGCACAAGGCGGTCTGGCCGTCGACCGGAAATTACTGCCGGGGCGGGGTGGCGATCTCGCGCATCATGGGGGTGCGCGGCGTCGCCGTGCTGCCCGAGGGCATGAGCGCCGAGCGGTTCGACTGGCTGCGCGAATGGATCGAGCATCCGGACGACATCGTCCGCACGCCGGGTTCCGAGAGCAACGTCAAGGAAATCTACGACGCGTGCGACGAGCTGGAACGGGACCCGGCCAACGCGATCCTCAACCAGTTTTCCGAGTTCGCCAACTATCTCGGCCATTACCGGTGCACCGGGCCGGCCCTGGAGGCGGTCTATGCCCATCTCCGCCGCGACAACCCCGACCTGTCGCTGGCCGCCTTCGTCGCCGGCACCGGTTCCGGCGGGACGCTCGGCGCCGGAGACCGTCTGAAGGAAGCGGAGGGCGCCCGGATCGTCGCGGTCGAGCCGCTCGAATGCCCGACCATGCTCTATAACGGCTACGGGGCCCACAACATCCAGGGGATCGGCGACAAGCACATCCCGCTGATCCAGAACGTCATGAACACCGACGCTGTGGTGGGCGTTTCGGACCGCAACTGCGACCGGCTGAACGCGCTGTTCAACACCAAGGCGGGGCGGGCGCACCTGACCGGACGATGCGGCGTGGATGCCGGGACCGTGGAGCGGTTGTCCGATTTCGGGCTGTCGTCCATCGCCAATGTGCTGGCCTCGATAAAGACCGCGAAACACTTCGGTCTCGGGTCCGACGATCTGATCGTGACGGTCGCGACCGACGGGGCGTCGATGTACGACAGCGAGCGGGCGAAGACCGTCGAGACCGAGTTCGGCGGCGAATTCGACGGCGTCGCGGCGGCGGAAGCGTTCGGCCGCGATCTCCAGGCGACCGGGGAGGACCACGTGCTCGAGACCGGCCACGCCGAGAGCACGCGCATCTTCAATCTCGGCTATTTTACCTGGGTCGAGCAGCGCGGCGTCGACCTCGGCTCGTTCGACGAACGCCGCGATCAGGGGTTCTGGACCGGGTTGCACGACGTGCTGCCGCCGTGGGACGAAGCGATCCGGGCGTTCAATGCCGAGACCGGCGTCAACCGGCCGGGCTGAGGAGAAGACGACGTGACCAAAACCTATGCGGACCTCAGGCGCGAGACCGAGGCGCGGGATCGCAGCCTGCGCGAGAAGGTGATGTCGCTGGAGGAAGCGGCGGCGCTGGTCGACGACGGAGACCACGTGGCGCTCGGCGGCTGCACCCTGTCGCGGACTCCGATGGCGATGGTGTGGGCGCTGATCCGGGCGCGGAAGAAGGAGCTCGTCGTCTCGCGCAGCATTACCTCGACCGAGGGCGATCTGTTCTACGGCTCCGGCGCCAGCCGGCACGTGCTCACCAGCTGGTTTTCCCAGGGCATCGTCTGGGGCGTCTCCAAGGTCATGCGGCACTACACGGAGACCGGGCAGGCGACGTTCGAGGAATGGAGCCACATGGCGATCGGCGTCCGCTACCGCGCCGGCGCGATGGGGGTGCCGTTCATTCCGGTGCGGAGCATGATGGGCTCGGACCTGACCGGCCGGATCGATGGGCCGAAGGAGATGGACTGCCCGTTCACCGGGGAGAAGCTGCTGCTGGTGCCCGCGCTCAACCCCGATGTCGCGCTGATCCATGTCCAGCGCTGCGATCCTTACGGCAACGCGCAGATGGACGGGCTTCCCTTCATGGATGCCGACATCGCGATGGCCGCGAACCGCGTCATCCTCACGACGGAGCGGATCGTCTCCAACAGCCAGATCCGCCGCGCGCCGGATCGCACGAAGATCCCGTTCATCACGGTCGACGCCGTGGTCGAGGCGCCATACGGCTGCGCCCCGCACGAGTGCTACGGCGTCTACGAGCCGTTCCTCCCCAACCTCGACGCCTATGCGGCGCTGACAGGCGGTGACGCGGAGGCCGGGGTGAAGGAATATCTTGAGCGTTACGTCTACCAACCCAAGGACTGGGTCGCCTATCTCGATCTCCTGGGCATGGACAACGTGATCGACGCGGCCCGGCGCGGCAGGAGCGTCTACAATGACTGACAACGGATCGCACAGCGCTTCCGAACTTCTCGCGGTGATGAGCAGCCGGGTGCTGGAGGACGGCCAGACCGTCTTCGCCGGCGTCGGAATTCCCCTGCTCGCCGCGACTCTCGCCCAGCGGATTCACGCGCCGGGGCTCACCATCCTGTTCGAGGGCGGGGTGCTCGGGCCGTTCATCGTCCCGGGCGAGCTGCCGCCGTCGACCAACGAGCAGCGCTGCACGCGGCAGGCCAACATGGTGCTGTCGAACACCGATGTATTGCTGCTTCTGCAGCGCGGCTATGTCGATATCGGCTTCATGGGCGGCGCCCAGATCGATCGGTACGGCAACCTCAACAGCTCGTTCATCGGCGACGCGGACGATCCGAAGATCCGCCTGCCCGGAACCGGCGGGGGCAACGACATCGCCAGCCTGACCAGGATGATCGTCTCCATGATCCACGAGAAGCGGCGGTTCGTGGAAAATGTCGACTTCGTGACGTCGACGGGCTACTGGCACGGCGGCGGCACCCGCAACGATTCCGGTTTGACGACGGGCGGCCCGTACCGGGTGATCACCGACCTCGCGATCCTCGGCTTCGACGGGGAAACCAAGCGGATGAAGGTCGAGGCGCTGCATGCCGGCGTCGCGCCCGAACAGGTGCAGGACGCGACCGGCTTCGAGCTGATGTTCGACGACGAGATCGGCAGGACCGAGCCGCCGACCGCGGAGGAGCTCGCGGTGCTGCGCGAGATGGACCCGGACCGGGTCTATATCGCCTGAACGTCGCGCGCCCGGAACACGAGCACAGGGGAGAGACATGGCGAGCAAGATCGTCGGCATCGCGATGCAGAATTTCACTGCCGCACCCGAGATGCCCGATCCGCGGGGGCTGATCGACTACGCGGTCCGGATGGAGGAGCTGGGCTACGAGTCGGTATGGGTGTGGGACCACGTTCTGCTCGGCGTCGACCCCTATTTCCCGATCCTAGATTCGCTCACCGTACTGACGGCGGTCGCGGCGCGGACGACCGAGATCCGCATCGGGACCGGTATTCTCGTCCTGCCGTCGCGCAACCCGGTGGTGCTCGCCAAGCAGCTCTCCAGCCTCGACCAGATCTCCAACGGACGGCTCACGCTCGGCATGGCGTCCGGCTGGTACAAGCGCGAGTTCGACGCCATGGGCGTGCCGTTCAACAAGCGCGGCAACATCATGGACCAGAACCTGGAGATCCTGACCCGCCTGTTCACCGAGGACTCCGTGACCGGCAACTACCCGCCCTACGAGCTGCGCGAAGCGGTGATGTCGCCCAAGCCGGTGCAGAAGCCCCGCCCGCCGATCCTGATCGGCGGCTATGTCGACCGGGTATTGCGGCGTGCCGCCATCGCCGGCGACGGCTGGCTCACCTACTACTACACCGTCGAGGGCTTCGTGAAATCGTGGGACAAGGTGCGCCGCTTCGCCGAGGAGGGCGGCAAGGACCCCGACACGCTGAAGAGCATCAACCAGCTCCCCATCATGGTCGGCAAGTCGCGCGCGGAGGTGGAGCGGCCGATGTATGAGTGGCTGACCACCGAATGGGACTTCGCCGGCTGGAGCGATTCGACCACCGAGAGCGCGGTGCTCGGCACGGCCGAGGAATGCATCGAGCAGCTCCGCGCCCATCTCGACGCGGGGGTGCAGCAGATCACCCTGGTGCCCTACCGCTTCGACACGGAGCAGATCGAGCGGATCGCGGAGGAAATCCTGCCGGAGATCGGCTGAAGTGGCGACGGACGACGGTTTCGCGGTTCCGGAAACCACGATCGGCGATATCCATGCGGCCTATCGCGCCGGCGCGCTCACGGCCCGGGCGCTGGTCGAGTCCTATCTCGACCGGATCGAGGCCTACGACCGGAACGGGCCCGCGATCAACTCGATCGTTTCCATCAACCCCGGGGCGGTCCAAGAAGCCGACCGGCTGGACGTCATCTTCCGGTCCGGCGGCCCGGTCGGCCCGCTGCACGGCATTCCGGTCATCATGAAGGACCAGGCCGATGTCGACGGGATGCCGACCACGATGGGCTCGGTCCTGTTCCGGGATCATTATCCCGGGCGCGATTGCTTCGTGGCGGCGCGGCTCCGCGAGGCCGGCGCGATCTTCATCGCCAAATCCACCCTGGGCGAGATGGGCGCGGGCGACACCCACGGCTCGCTGTTCGGCTCGACGCGGAACGTCTACGACCTTTCCCGCACCGCGGGCGGATCGTCCGGCGGTTCCGGCGCCGCGGTTTCCGCGAACCTCGCCGCCGTGGCCATCGGCCAGGAGGGGTTCGCCTCGATCCGCCGGCCCGCGACCTGGAACGGCGTCGTCGGCATGCGACCCACGGCCGGTCTGGTGAGCCGCGGCGGGGTCTATGCCGGCTGGCCCACGATCAACGGCTCGCTGGGGCCGATGTGCCGCACCGTCGAGGATGCCGCCCGCCTTCTGGACGTCATGGTGGGCTACGACCCGGTCGATCCGCTCACCGCGCGGGGCGTCGGCCATGCGCCGGAGAGTTATGCCGCCGGGCTCGACAAGGACGCTTTGCGGGGCGCGCGTATCGGCATCCTGCGCGAGCCGATGGGATTCAACACCGAACCGGGCTCCGACGACTTCGCCAAGGTCGATGCGGTGTTCGATCGCGCGGTGCACGAACTCGCCGCTTGCGGTGCCGAAACCGTCGATCCGGTCGTCATCCCGGACCTCGCGGAATTGCTGTCCACGCGGGTCAACGACCGGGCGGAGGAGGACGCTTCGTTCTTGGAATACGTATCCGGGAGTGCCGCTCCGCCCTTCGCCTCGCGCGAGGAGGCGATGGCCTCGCCGCTCTACGCGGAGACCTTCCGCGGCGTCCGCACCCGCTGGGCCGCCACCGCCACCGCCGAAGCCCGGCGCGCGTGCCTGGCGGCGCGCGAGCGGCTGATGACCAACCTTCTCGCGGTCATGGCCGACCATCGCCTCGATGCCCTCGTCCACAAGGCGGTGGAGCACCAGCCGACGCTCATCGAGGACGGCGTCAACCCGCCCTTCGTCGACCAGAAAGGCGCGCCGCACCTCAACACGTTCCTGATCTTCGTGCCCTCGATCGTGGTGCCGGCGGGCTTCACGTCGGACGGGCTGCCTGCCGGAATCACCTTTCTCGGCCGCGGCTACGACGACGCGCGGATGATCCGCTACGCCTATGCCTACGAGCGGGCGACCCGCCACCGCAGGCCGCCGGCCTCAGCTCCCTAGCGCCGCTTCGGCCGTTGCACGCTTCTCCCGAGTCCGGAAGCCGTGCCAGCCGATCCAGAGGATCGCGACGGCGATGGCCGGTCCATAGAGCGCGCTGTCGTTCGAGATCACCAGAGCGGCGAGGGCGAGCCTGAGGCCGACCTCCCATAACGGCAGCGCCGCCCGGTCGAACCGCGCGAGCGCGCTCGCCAGCAGATAGAGCCCGAAGACCAGCCGCGCCAGCAGCCACAGCAGCGGCACCGTCTCGACCGTGCCGTCATATCCCGGCAGATAGGCGATTTCGGCGCCGGTCGATTTGGGGTCGACGACCGCCGGCTCGATCAGCAGCAGCTCGGGATAGACCGCGAAGACGAACGGGATTACGAAGATGACGATGCCCGACCGCACCGCGGAGAACCCGGTCGCCATGGGTTCGGCCTTGGTGATCGAGGCCGCTGCGAAGGCGGCGAGCGCCACCGGCGGGGTGATCGCCGAGGCCACCGCGAAATAGAAGATGAACATGTGAGCGGTGAAGATCGAGATACCGAGCCCGGCGAGGACCGGCCCCATCAACAGGGCCACGTTGATATAGGCCGGCACCGCCGGCATCCCCATGCCCAGCAGCACCGCCAGCAGCATGGTCATCCCGAGTGCCATGAACTGGAATATCACCGAGCCGCCCGCCCCCAGGTCGAGGCTCTGCAGCCATTGCAGCACGTCCAGCGAGATGAAGAAGGGAAGCCCGGTCAGTTTGAGGCAGAAATCGATGATCGACACCGCCAGAAACATCAGATAGAGGGTCGAGATCAGGACTCCCGCGTTCGAGAACGCATCGAGCAGCTTGCGCGGCCGGAGCCGCATTTCCGGATCGAGGAAGAGGAGGAAACAGAGGAGCGCGACCGCCCACCACCCGGCGCTCCCGGCATCGCCCGCCGCGTTCTGCAACAGCTTGAGGAACCACGGCAGCTCGGAGACCTTGCACACCCCGTCCGCGAATACGCGCTCGGCGCCGAGCAGCCCGTCGAACCAGCCGCAGCCGACGTTCTCCTTCGACGTGAGCAGCAGGAACAGGATCACCAGGATGGGCCCGAAGATCATCATCAGGTTGTAGATGTCCTGGCGCGAGAGGCGCATCTCCTCGGTCAACTGGCCGAAGGCCTCGATCTTCTGCTTCCGCGACTGGAAGACCGCCGACAGGAACAGGCAGAGGAAATAGGCGATCGCCGGAATCGCGGCCGCGACGATCACGTCGCTGTAGGGAACCGCGGTCAGCGCCGCCAGCACGAAGGCCGCAACCCCCATCACGGGCGGCATGATCGAGCCGCCCGACGAGGCGGCGGCTTCCATCCCGCCGGCGAAAGTCGGGGAAAAACCGCGCCTGATCATCATCGGAATCGTCAGGACGCCCGTCGACAGCACGTTGACGATGGGTCCGCCCGAGATCGTCCCGAACATGGCGGACGACACGATGGCCGCGTGCGCGGGTCCGCCCCGGAGGCGCCGCGTCCAGCGGAAGGCAAGCTTGATCAACGACCTGCCGCCCGCCGAGGCGCCAAACAGCGAGCCCAGGATCAGATAGGGGAAGATCTCGTTGAGGATGATGTCGATGAACCGGCCGAGCAAGCCCGACGCGTTGTTGGTCAGGATGTCATGGACCCGCGGCCTCCCGTCCCAGAGCGAGCGCGGGTCGCCGCCGAGCTTGGTCACGAGGTACTTGTCCATGCCCTCGGGACCGAAGAAATACCAGATGAGGACGGTGCCGATGGTGTAGGCCGCGATCAGGATCGCAACCAGGACCAGGGGAAATCCCCAGACCTTGATGTTGTAGGACAGGAACACGACGATGGCGAGGCCGACAATGGCCACGATCCAGCCCTCGGTGGTGTTCAGGCATTGCGGATCCTCTACCGTCTCCGGCTCGGGCAGGCCGAAGATCGCGGCGTTCTCCTTCTCGATCTTCATGGCCTCGGCGAACAGCCGGGCCCGGTCTCCGGTGAACTGATCGATCAGGCAAACCGACTCGACCTCGACGATGTAGGTCAGCGAGATGCCGATTGCCATGGCCACCAGCGCGAGATCCATGAACAGGCCGAAGCCGCGGCGCAGACCGCTCTTGCCGGCCCAGCTGCGCCACATCGAGTGGTGCAGCGCGACCGTCAGCATCATCAAGGCGAAAAAGAACGGGTAGTAGTACTCGAACGGGAACTTGCGAATGATGAAGCGGGGATCGCCGGTGACGTCCTTGACCCAGTCGTCGAGACCGGGGATTCCCGGCATCGCGTTGACCAGTCCGATCAGGACCAGGGAGATCGACAGGAAATAGACGACGCGCTTACCGAATCCCCGGTCGGCGACGCGCGGGATTTCGGGGTCTGTCACGTCGGTCGTTTCCCGCTGCGAAACCGAGGGCCGCGGGAGACCCGCGGCCCTTCCGATCGGTCCTGGCTACGGCCTCGCGCAGTCGGGGATCTTGTGGCCCGCTTCCTCCCACGCCGCCACCGCGCCGGGGTGGTACTTCACCGGCACCGGTCCGCACAGGCCGGTCTTCGCCGGGTCGGTGTTGCCGATACCCATATTGGCCATATAGGGCGCCTTCGTCGTGAAGGCCTTCACGTTGGAAATCGCCACCTTGGTCAGCGCCTTGGCAATCTCGAAGTCCATCGACATGTGGACCATGTCGGCGCCCGCCGTTGCCGGGCTGCGCCAGACGCCGTCTTCCGAAACCAGCGTCAGCCCCTTTAGCGGCTTGACGGTCTTCAAGTCGATAACCCAGGGCGCGATCCCCGGCGCCTTGAGATATTTCTGCATGCCCGCGGAGTTCCACGCCTTTATCGGCACCGACCAAGCGGTCATGCTTCCCGAGCCCAGGGAGCGGACGATCCGGGAATCCGGGAAGGTGATCGGCAGCACCATCGCGTCGCCGGTGCCGTCGGTGATGGTCTTGACCATCTGGCCCCAGTTGGACTGCCGGCCCTTGTAATCCTTGCCGTCCGAATAGCCGGTCACCAGCCTGACCAGGGCACGGGCGATGCTCAGCGCGGCGCCACGCGGCGGGCCGTTGACGATCGTCTTGCCCTTGATGTCCTTCCAGCCTTTGACGGGAGAACTGTCGTAGGCGTAGAGGGCGTAGCCGCCATAGAGATAGGTGTAGAGCACCGCCGTGTTGGCGGCGAGCTCCGCGCCCTTCTTCTTGCCGAGTTTCGCGTAAGGCCCGGCTCCCTTGGACAGAAGGAAGGGCAGAATGAGCGGGACCGCCGCCACGTCCGTCTTGCCTTGGGCCACGTTTTGCAGCGAGTTGGTCAGGGTCTGGCCCTCGGCGATCTGGAAATTGGCGACGCCCGCCTGCGAGGCGAGCTCGCCGAGGGTGGTCACCGCTCCGTGCGGTACGCCGCCCGGAGGGCCGGTTTCCGCGGTCAGGTTCACCTGGGCGTTGGCCGATGCACCGAACGCCAGCGCTGCCGCTAGCGTGGGCAAAGCGAGTCTTCTGGACATTGCAGCTTCCTGTATCGGGTTTCGGGTTGTCGTCGCTCTCGTACGAGCGCGCCGAGACTACGGCTTCGCGCAATCCGGGAGCTTGCGTCCCGATTCCTCCCACGCCGCGACCGCGCCGGGATGGTACTTGACCGGGTTGGGGCCGCACATGCCCGTCAAGGCCGGATCGGTCTCGCCGACGCCGGTGAACCGCATGAAGGGCGCCTTGTTCCGGTAGGCGTCCAGATTGTCGAGGAACACCTTGGTGAGCGCCTTGGCCAGCTCGAAGTCCATCGACGTCCGGACCATCTCGGCGCCCAGCGTCGCCGAGCTGCGCCACTTTCCGTCCTCCGAGACGATGGAGAGCCCCTTGACCGGCTTGACGGTGTCGAGGTCGACGACGAAGGGCCCGATCCCCGGCGCCTTGAGGTATTTCTGCATCCCTTTGGAATTCCACGCTTTCACCGGCGTCGACCAGAGGGTGATGCTGCCCGACCCGAGAGAGCGGATGATCCGGGCATCCGGGAACGTGACCGGCAGGACCATCGCATCGCCGGTGCCGTCGGTGATGGTCTTCACCATCTGGCCCCAGTTCGACTGCACGCCCTTGTAGTCCTTGCCGTCGACATAGCCCGTGATGAGCCGTACCAGGGCGCGGGCGTTGGTCAGCGCGGCGCCGCGCGGCGGGCCGTTGACCACCGTCTTGCCCTTGAGGTCCATCCAGCCCTTCACGCTCGAGCTGTCATAGGCATAGAGCCCGTAACCGCCGTAGCGATAGGTGTAGAGGACCGCCGTCGTCGCGGCGAGCTCCGCGCCTTTCTTCTTGCCGAGCTTGGCGTACGGGCCGGCGCCCTTCGAGAGCAGAAACGGCAGGATCAGGGGGACCGCCGCGAGGTCGGTCTTGCCCTGGGCCACGTTCTGCAGCGAGTTGGTCAGGGTCTGCCCTTCGGCGACCTGGAAATTGGCGATCCCCGCTCCCGAGGCCAGCTCGGCCAGGGTCGCGACCGCTGTATGGGGGGCGGTCCCCGGGCTGGCGGTTTCCGCGGTCAGGTTTTGCTGGGCATTTGCGGAGAAGGCAAACGTTGCCGCCGCCGCCAGCGCGGGCAGCGCGAGTAGTCTGGACATGATTGCTCCCTGTTTTCCTCTTTTAGTCGGGCGACCGACGCGCGGCATACTACAGGCGCAATCTCCCAAGGGAAACTTCGCCGCCCCTGCCGCCGCGCCGAACCGGTCTCCGTCAGGCCGGCGGGCCGTAGCCGCCGCCGCCCGGGGTCTCGATGACGAACCGGTCGCCCGCGTTCATCTGCGTCATGTCGGTCCCGGTGAGCTCGTCGACCGTGCCGTCGGCGCGCTCGACATAGTTGCGGCCCGTCCTGCCCGGCTTGCCGCCCGCCGCGCCGAAGGGCGGCACCCGGCGGTGGCTCGAGACGATCGCCGCCGTCATCGGCGACTGGAACAGCACCTTGCGGATGATCCCGTTGCCGCCCCTGTGGGCGCCGTCGCCGCCCGAACCGTCCCGGATCGAGAAAGACTCGAGCACTACCGGGAACCGCCATTCGAGGATTTCGGGGTCGGTGGCGCGCGTGTTGGTCATGTGGGTGTGGACGGCGTGCGCTCCGTCGAAGTCCGGCCCGGCGCCTGCGCCGCCGCAGATGGTCTCGTAGTTCTGGTATCCCGCGTTGTCGCCGAAGGTGAAGTTGTTCATCGTCCCCTGGCCGGCGCCCATGATTCCAAGCGCGCCGATCAGCGCGTTGGTCACGGCTTGAGAGGTCTCCACGTTGCCGGCGACGACCGCGGCCGGGTATCGGGGCGCCAGCATGCAGCCTTCCGGGATGATGACGTTGAGCGGCTTGAGGCAGCCCGCGTTCAGCGGGATCTCGTCGTCGACCATCAGCCGGAAGACATAGAGCACCGCCGCCATGCAGACCGATGACGGCGCGTTGAAGTTGCTGTTCTGTTGCGGCGAGGTGCCGGTGAAGTCGACGATCGCCTTGCGGTTCTCGCGGTCGACCTCGATGTCGACGCAGATCTTCGCGCCCGAATCCATCTCGTACTCGTAGGACCCGTCGGTCAGCACTCCGAGCACCCGCCGGACGCATTCCTCGGCGTTGTCCTGCACGTGCTTCATGTAGGCGTGGACCACGTCGAGCCCGAAATGGGCGACCATCTTGCGCAGTTCCTGGACACCCTTCTCGTTGCCCGCGATATGCGCCTTGAGGTCGGCGAGGTTGTTCTTGAAGTTGCGCGTGGGATAGGGCGCGCCGGTGAACAGCGCCTCGGTTTCCTTCTCCAGCAGCCGCCCGCCGGAGACCAGCTGGAAGTTGTCGATCAGGACCCCTTCCTCATCGATGTGTTTGGAGTCGGGCGGTACCGAACCCGGCGTGGTCCCGCCGATATCGGCGTGATGGCCGCGCGCGGCGACGTAGAACAGGATGTCCTTCCCCGCATCGTCGAAGACCGGGGTGATCACCGTCACGTCCGGCAGGTGGGTGCCGCCGTTATAGGGCGTGTTGAGCATGAAGACGTCGCCCGGGACGATGGTGCCCGCGCGCTGCTCGGCGACCGTGCGGACGCTCTCGCTCATCGAGCCGAGATGGACCGGGATGTGCGGCGCGTTGGCGACCAGGCTGCCGTCCGGCCCGAAGATCGCGCAGGAGAAGTCGAGCCGCTCCTTGATGTTGACCGAATAGGAGGTGTTCTGGAGGACGACCCCCATCTGCTCGGCGATCGACATGAAGAGGTTGTTGAACACTTCCAGCATCACCGGATCGACCTCGGTGCCGACCGAGGCCTGGCCCGGCCGCGGCACCACCCGGTTGAGGATCATCTGGTCGAACTGGTTGATCTCGGCCGCCCAGCCCGGCTCCACCACGGTGGTCGCGTTGGCCTCCATGATCACCGCCGGGCCGCTCACCCTGCAGCCGGGCTTCATCGCCTCGCGGTCGTAGAGCCTTGCCGCATGGCGTTCGCCCGCCATGTAGGTCTCGACCTCGTCGACCGGCACCGGCGGTTCGTCGGAGCCCATGGCGATGGCGGGGTCGACCACGTCCGGCGCGCCCGCGATTACCTCCACCGTGACCGCCTCGACGATGTGGTTCTTCTCCGGCGCGATGAAGCCGTATTGCAGGTGATGCGCCGCCTCGAACTCGGCGACGATGCTCTCGCGGTCGTCGAAGTCGACGATCAACGGCGAATCCGTGCCCTCGTAGCGTAGATGCACCTTGCGCAGCGCATAGGTGCGCTCCGGGTCGCCGCCCTGGCGCGTCATCTCGGCGCGGCCCTGCTCCTCCATCCCGTCGAGCGTCTTCTGAAGCTCTTCGAGCAGCGGATCGTCGAGGATCGCTTCGACCGCGCGTTCGCGCATCACGCGGAGATCGGCCAGCCCCATGCCGTAGGCCGATAGCACTCCGGCGAAGGGGTGGATGAAGACGCGGCCGATACCCAGCGAATCCGCGACCAGGCAGGCGTGCTGCCCGCCGGCTCCGCCAAAGCAGTTCAGCGTGTAGCCGGTGACGTCGTGGCCGCGCTGGATCGATATCTGCTTGATCGCCTTGGCCATGTTCTCGACCGCGATCATCAGGAAGCCCTCGGCCACCTCGACCGGGGTGCGGCGGTCGCCGGTCTCGCGTTCGATCTCGGCGGCGAGCGCCGCGAATTTCTCGCGCACGATGTCCTCGTCCAGCGCCTCGTCGGCGTTAGGGCCGAACACCCGGGGGAAGAAGCTCGCGCGGATTTTGCCCACCATCACGTTGGCGTCGGTCACGCAGAGCGGCCCGCCCCGTCGGTAGCAGGCGGGTCCCGGATTGGCGCCGGCCGAATCCGGCCCGACCCGGTAGCGCGTGCCGTCGAAATGGAGGATCGACCCGCCACCGGCCGCGACGGTGTGGATCTGCATCATCGGCGCACGCATGCGGACGCCGGCGACCAGGGTCTCGAATGAGCGCTCGTACTCGCCGTCGTAATGGGCGACGTCGGTCGAGGTGCCGCCCATGTCGAAGCTGACGATCTTGTCGTAACCCGCCATCGCGGAGGTGCGGACCGCGCCCACGATGCCGCCGGCCGGACCCGACAGGATGCTGTCCTTGCCGCGGAAGAAACGGGCGTCGGCGAGCCCGCCGTTCGACTGCATGAACATCAGCCGGGTGTCGCCCAGCTCGTTTCGGATGCGGTCGACATAACGCTTGAGGATCGGCGACACATAGGCGTCGACCACCGTCGTGTCGCCCCGGCCGACCAGCTTCATCAGCGGACTCACCTCGTGCGAGACCGAAACCTGGCCGAAACCGACCTCTCGCGCGAGCCTGGCGACCTGGATCTCGTGGTCGTGGTGGCGGTAGCCGTGGACGAACACGACGGCGACCGACTCGATGCCGTCGCGCTTTGCCTGCTCCAGCGCCTCGCGGGCGCCGTCGAGGTCCACCGGCACCAGCTCCTCGCCGTCCGCCGAATAGCGTTCGTCGATTTCGACCACGCGCTCGTACAGGAGCTCCGGCAGGACGATGTGGCGGGCGAACAGGAGCGGGCGGTTCTGGTAGCCGATGCGAAGCGCGTCGCGGAAGCCCCTGGTAATCAGGAGGACCGTGCGGTCGCCCTTGCGCTCGAGCAGCGCGTTGGTCGCGACCGTGGTGCCCATCTTGACCGTGTCGATGGCTTCCGCCGGGATTTCGTCCGCCGGATCGATGCCGAGCAGGTCGCGGATCCCCTGCAGAGCCGCGTCCTCGTAGCGCTCCGGGTTCTCCGACAGGAGCTTGTGAGTGACCAGCTCGCCGTCCGGTCTCTGCGCGACGAAGTCGGTGAACGTCCCGCCGCGGTCGATCCAGAATTGCCAGCGGCCGTTGCGCACAGAAGCATCGCTCACGTCGGCACCCCATTCCTGTCAGGAGGCTTCGAATCGGCGGCGGCGCGGGCCCTGCCGTTCCGCGCCCGGCGTCCTGATACTATCTTTGCCGCGATGATACAATTTTCCCGGCGCCGACGAGAGGCCGGCGGAAGGGAATCGCGAGGCGAAGCATGGACGACATCGTGCGATCCGCGCCCAACCGTCCCTGGGTCGATGCGGCGAACGGAACCGTCGAGCGCGAAGCCTTCGTCGGCGAGGACGTATTCCGCCTGGAGCTCGACCGGATATTCCACCGGCTCTGGATTTTTGTCGCCCACGTCAGCGAAATCCCCGGCCGGGGCGACTATGTCGTGCGCACCATGGGGCGCGTCCCCGTGATCGCGGTGCGCGGGAGCGACGGGGAGGTTCGCGTTCTGCTCAACTCCTGCCGCCACCGCGGCACCAAGCTGTGCCGGGGAGAGGCGGGCAACGCCCGGCATTTCGTCTGCCCCTATCACGGCTGGAGCTACGCGATCGACGGCGGGCTCATCACCACCAGCTACGACGAGCACCTGCCGCCCGATATGGACAAGGCGGATTGGGGCCTGGTGCCGGCGCCCCGTGTGGAGATCTACAAGGGCCTCGTCTTCGCCGCCTGGGACCCGGGCGTGCCGCCGCTTCCCGACTATCTCGGCGACATCGCCTGGTATCTCGACGCGCTGTTCTGGCGCACGCCGGAAGGGATGGAGGTCCTTGCGCCCCCGCACCGCTGGCGCGTCCGGGCCAACTGGAAGATCGGCGCGCTCAACTTCATCGGCGACAGCCAGCACGTGCGCACCACCCACGCCGGGCCGATCGCTCTCGACAAGGTGCGGTCGGAAAGAGACGGGTTTTACGTTCAGGGCGGCGATAGCTTCCAGGTCGTCACCGATGACGGTCACGGCTGCACGCTCACCTACCTCGCGCCCGGGATGCCGGAGAGGAACTATCTCACCCATCCGCCCGGGCTTCGCGACGCCTATGCCGATACGCTGGGCCCCGACCGGCTCGCCATGCTCCACCATCTCCGCGTGATGGTGGGCAACGTCTTCCCCAATTTCTCGTTCATCGAATCCCAGGTCGCGCTCGGCGAAAAGGCGGTCATCGTGCGCCAGTGGCAGCCCTTGAGCGGGACCGAGATGGAGGTGCTGAGCTGGGTGCTCGCCGAGCGCGAGGCCGCCGCCGAATACAAGGACCGGGCGCTCAGGCACGGGTTCCACAATTTCGGCGCCGCCGGCGTGTTCGAGCAGGACGATCTCGAGCTCTGGGCTTCGGCCACCCAGGCGAGCGACAACCCGATCGCGCGGCGCTTCCCCTACAGCTTCCACTCCAGCCTCCCCTTCGACGATGCGCCCATCGACAACGCGAAGGGACCGGGCCGCTCCTACAAGCCCTCGAATACCGAAGTCGCCCAGTTCGCTTTCATGCAACGCTGGGACGCCGCGATGCAGGGCTGAGCATGAACGAGGAGCGCGGGCCCGCCCCGGCGAGCGACGTGGCCTTTCTGGAGGTGCAGCGTTTTCTGAACCGTGAGGCTGCGCTGCTCGACCGGCGCGACTACATGGCCTGGTTCGACCTGCTGACGGAAGACATCAACTACGTCGTGACCGCGCGGGTCTCGCGTCCGGCGGAAAGCGGACCGGTCGACTACGCCATCGTCGACGAGGACACCGACACGCTCAGGCTGCGTGTCCTTCAGATCGGCGACCCCAGGCTGACCCGGGCGGAGAATCCGCCCACGCAGACGCGGCGCTTCGTCTCCAATCTGGAGGTCGAGGACGCCGATCCGCCCGACGACTATGTCGCGCACACTAATCTCCTGGTCTATCGCCAGCGCGGCACCGCGCCCGACGGCGATTTCTATGCCGGCCGGCGGCGCGACGTGCTGCGGCGCGACGGCGCTTCCCTGCGCATCGCCGACCGGCTGGTCCGGCTCGACCACAACGTGCTTTTCGACGGCTCGCTCAGCGTCATTCTCTAGCCGCGCCGGGCGTGGCATAGTCGTTTCCGCGAACCCGTCTTGTGGAGAAATCCCGCATGTCCGCATTCGACTATCGCGACGCCCCCGTTCCCGTTCGCGAGGACATCGTGGCGGCCCATAACCGGGCGTGGCGGCGCATCGCCCGACCGGGGACCTGGCATTCGGGGGAGATCCGGGTGCGGATCGCGGCGGAGACCCGCAACGCGAAAGCGTGCCGGCTGTGCGCGGCCCGGAAGGAGGCCCTCTCCCCCTACGGCGTCGAAGGCGAGCACGATTGCCTGGGCGGCCTCTCCGACGCGACGGTCGAGGCGATCCACCGGATCGCGACCGATCCGGGCCGGCTGACACGGAAATGGTACGAAAGTCTCCTCGCCGACGGCCTGACGGCGGAGCAATATGTCGAGACGGTCGGTGTCGTCTGCACGACGATTTCCGTCGACACGTTCGCCAGGGCGATGGGGATGGAGCCGTTGCCGCTGCCGGTCCCCGCGGCGGGCGAGCCAATCCAGGTCCGGCCGGCGAGCGCGGGACAGGGCGCGGCCTGGGTGCCGTGGATCCTGCCCGATCGCGCGGCTGAAGACGAAATGGACCTGTTCAGCCCGATCCATGCGAACATCCACCGGGCGATGAGCCTGGTCCCGGCGGAAGCGCGCGGCTTCTTCGATCTGGTCGAGACCCAGTACCTGCCGCACCGGCAGATGCGCGACTTCGCCAACGAGTTCCGCGCCATCACCCACTCGCAGATCGAACTGATCGCCGGACGGATATCGGCGATCAACCAATGCGTCTACTGAACCACCAGCCATGCGATGCTGCTCCGTGCGAGCGGCGAACATAAGGGTCAGGCGATCGATCTCCATGCGGTGATCGGCCAGGCGGAGGGCGACGGCGGAGTACCCGCCGGTTCCCTGTTGGTGGGGTTTGCCGAGGCGGTCGTGGGCCAAGACGACGAAGCGCTCTCCCAAGCGCGGAGCGCCGTCCTCGATGCGCTCGGGCCCGCGGCACTGGTGGATGCCTGCGGCGTCGCGGCGACGTTCAACGCGATCGACCGGGTGGCGGATTCGACCGGCATTCCGATCGACGAGAAGCGTATCGAACCGAGCGCCGACCTGCGTGATCGTCTCGGCATCGACCGCTTTCCGTCCCGGATGCAGGGATAGCCGGGCCGCGGTTCAGGCGGGCTCGTCGACCGGGATGGGGACGCCCGGCGCGTTCTTCGAGCTGCGCACGGCAAGGGCGGATTTGACGACGCTCACATTGGGCGCGGCGGTGAGCTTCGTCGTCAGGAAGCGCTGGTAGGCGTCCCAGTCGGTCGCCACGATCCTGAGCAGGAAATCGGTCTCGCCCGCCAGCATGTGGCACTCGCGCACCTCCGGCCACGATTCGACCAGCGCCTCGAACGCCGTCAGGTCGGGTTCCGCCTGGCTGTGGAGCCCGACATTGGCGAACACGGTCACCCCGAAGCCGAGTGCTTCGGGATCGATCTCCGCGTGGTAGCCGAGAATGCAGCCGGTCTCTTCCAGCGCACGCACACGGCGCAGGCAGGGCGGCGGCGAGATTCCGGCGCGGCGCGCCAGCTCGACATTGGTCATCCGCCCCCGGTCCTGGAGGTCGCGCAGGATGCGAAGATCGATGCGGTCGAGCTTGACCCGGGCCAAGGAAGGGTCCCCATGTCGACGGTGTCGTCGTGTCGCGCAATTATATTAGTAACATTTGCAATTATATTTCAAGGGCAAGGCATTTCGATGGCGGACACGTCAACCCAACGGCTGGAAATGTCGCCCGCGCCGGCCTAATTTCCAGCCCATTCGAATGCCGGTTCCATCGGCGCGTCAGAACGGATCGACCATGCCCCAGACCCATCATGCCAAAGTCCTGATCGTCGGTTCCGGCCCCGCCGGGTACACGGCGGCCGTTTATGCCGCGCGCGCGGCGCTCGATCCGGTCCTGGTGACCGGGCTCGAAGTCGGCGGGCAGATGTCGATCACCACCGACGTGGAGAACTATCCGGGGTTCGCCGACGTCATCCAGGGACCCTGGCTGATGGAACAGATGCACCGCCAGGCGGAGAATGTCGGAACGATGCTGATCCACGATACGATCGCCGATGTCGACCTGTCCCGCCGGCCGTTCCGCTGCACCGGGGACGGGGGCGACATCTATCTCGCGGAGACGATCGTCATTTCCACCGGCGCCCAGGCGCGTTGGCTCGGCCTCGAGAGCGAGGCGGCCTTTCAGGGATTCGGGGTTTCGGCCTGCGCGACCTGCGACGGTTTCTTTTTCCGGGGCAAGGACGTCGCGGTGGTCGGCGGCGGCAACACCGCCGTCGAGGAGGCGCTCTATCTCACCAACCATGCCTCGAGCGTGACGCTGATCCACCGGCGCGACGCGCTCAGGGCGGAGAAGATCCTGCAGCAGCGCCTGTTCGCCAACGACAAGATCGAAATCGTCTGGAACACGGTGGTCGAAGAGGTGCTCGGCACCGAGGAACCCAAGGAGGTTACCGGGCTCGGGCTGCGCAACGTCGCGACCGGCGAGGGTTCGGAGCGCGCGGTCGCGGGCCTGTTCGTCGCCATCGGGCATGACCCCGCGACCCGGCTCTTCCGCGGCCAGCTCGAAATGGACGCGGACGGCTATATCTGGACCGCCGCCGATTCGACGGTCACCAGCGTGCCCGGCGTATTCGCCGCCGGCGACGTGCAGGACAAGGTCTACCGCCAGGCCGTGACCGCGGCGGGCACCGGCTGCATGGCCGCGCTGGAGGTGGAGAAGTTCGTCGCCGAGCACGCCACCGCCGCGGCGGCGGCGGAATGACCGGCGGATGAAGGACTGGGACAAGCTCCGGGTTTTCCACGCCGTCGCCGAAGCGGGCAGCTTCACCCATGCGGGCGATACGCTGAACCTGTCCCAATCCTCGGTCAGCCGCCAGATCGGCGCCCTGGAGGAGAGCCTCAACGCGCCCCTGTTTCACCGCCACGCGCGCGGTCTCCGGCTCACCGAAACGGGCGAAACCCTGTACCGCACCGCCAAGGAGGTGTTCGCGAAGCTCGCCATGGCGGAAGCGATGGTGAGCGAGTCGCGGGATCGGCCCAAGGGACCGCTCCGCATCAACACCACCGTCGCCTTCGGCTCGATATGGCTCACCGCGAGGCTCAAGGCGTTCATCGAGACCTATCCCCAGATCTCGGTCACCCTGCTGGTCAGCGAGGACGAGCTCGACCTCAGCATGGGCCAGGCCGACGTCGCCATCCGCATGACCCCGCCGCGCCAGCCGGACCTTGTCCAAAGGCGGCTCGCGACGATGCGTCACCACGCCTTCGCGGCGCCGTCCTACGTCAACGAATACGGCACGCCGCACCGGGTCGACGAGCTCGACCGGCATCGGCTGATCGCCTATGACGGGATACAGCGCCCGCCATACACCCAGATAAACTGGATGCTGCGGGAAGGGTTGTCCGACGGCGAATCCCGGCGCCCGGTGCTCACGGTCAACAACATCTACGGCATGTACCGGGCGGCCGCGAGCGGGCTCGGCATCGCGTCCCTGCCGGACTATCTCGGACAGCTCGCACGCGACCTGGTGCCCGTCCTGCCGGAGATGGAAGGCCCCGCCTTCGACATTTATTTCGTCTATCCGGAAGAGCTTCGCCACTCCCAGCGCATCGCGGCGTTCCGGGATTTTCTCGTGGGAAGCATAGGGAGCGGCGGCATCTACTGACCGAAGCTGCCCGGCCAGCCATGCAGTCAGCGCATAGCTGAACTGTGAATCTCGCCATGGCATTTCCGCGCGACAGAACCCATTTTTTGGGCATCGGTCGGCGTGACGGTAGCCAAAGCCGTGCCGCCGGCCAGTTCGGGCGCGTATTCGGCCCGATTGGGTCTTCGGACCCGACGTCTCCCAGACGTGAAGCCTCCCTGTTAGACTGGCCCGGAAATCCTCGATTTCCGGGCCTCCTTTTCGCCGGGTCGGCGGCCCGCAATTCCGCAAGAGCGAACACCGCGTCCTTCCGGCCCGACCGGTTCACGAAGTTCGTTTGCGTGGACATTCCGGCCCGCGGGGTGCAGGTTTGGGAGAGACGCGGGAAATCGCATCGACGGCGGCGCGATTTCCCGCGAAGTCCAGCGGCGGCGGATCGCATGGCGGGTGCGGCAGACGAAACGGTAAGGCCTTCCACGTTCGTGCGGCGCGTCGTCGGCGCCGAGCGTCTTTCCGGGTTCGTGGAACGCCGGGACACGCCCGGGATCGCGTTCGCGGCGGCGCACGCGGCGCTCCTCGCCGCGACGGGGTGGGTGCTGTGGCGCGCTCTCGGCACCGCTTGGGCGGTCCCGGCAACCGTCCTGCACGGTATCGTGATCGTCCATCTGTTCGCCCCGTTCCACGAGTCCGTCCACTACACCGCGTTTCGCTCCCGCGGGCTCAATACCGCGATGAGCTGGATCGCTGGACTCATCCTGATGCTGCCGCCCACCGTGTTCAGCTATCAGCACACGGCGCATCACAGGTTTACGCAGGATGTCGAGCGCGACCCGCAGATGATCCCGATGGGCGAGAGCCGCCGGGGGTTCTGGTACTACGCCAGCGCCGTCCCTTACTTTCAGGGGATTCTGTCCGGGCTCATCCGCCAGCCGTTCGGCCGCCTCAGCCCGTCCGAGCGTCGCGACGTGCCCGAAGCGATGCACGGTGCGGTACGGCGGGAAGCGATCGCGTTCTGGTGCATCTACCTTTCGCTCGCCGCGATCTCCATCCTTCTCGAAACCTGGCTGGTAGTGCTGTTCTGGCTGCTGCCGAGGGTCGCGGGCGAGCCTCTCATGCGTGTCATCCGGATGTCCGAGCATGTCGGCTGCGCGCGGGTGCCGAGCATGCTGGAAAACACCCGCACGGTGTTCACAATCGCGCCGCTGCGCTGGCTCGCCTGGAACATGGCCTACCACACCGCCCATCACGCGCTTCCCCAGACGCCGTTCTTCCGGCTTCGGACGCTCGACGCGGTGCTGCGGGATCACGTGGTGGAGACGCGACAGGGGTACGTGGACTTCGTCCGCACCCATTTTCGCCGAATGGCCCAGTGACGGTTTTCTCCGGAGGCAGCGCAGATGACGGCTCTTGAATCGCTGGTGGAGCTCGACGACGAGGATCGCGCGGCGCTTGCGGAGATCCGGGAGGACATCCACGCGAAGATGTCGCGCCTGCGGGACCTCGACCCATGCATTCTCGACATGTCCTTTCGCGAAGCGGCGCTTTCCTCACGATACGGCCATACGCTGGCCGACAAGATCGAGCTCTACGAGCTTGCGCGAGAGTTCGGGTTCACCGATTTCGGGCTCTCGAACTTCTACGATTTCCCGTCGGTGACGGATCAGTTCCTCGATTACCTGATCGAGAACGACATTCCCCTCGACCGGTTCCTCGTGACCGTCGCGGTGGAACCGGGCGACGGGAGCAACGCCATCGCGCGGAGTCCCGCCGTGGTCCGCACGGAAGAGGCGGGAATCCCGAACGTGATCCTGCTCGTCGAGATCCGTCCCTGCACGGTGGAGCTGAGCGGTCGCGACCGCGACGAGATGCTGCGCGACATCGACCGCTATATCCGTCACTACCGCGCGCGATTGCCGCCGGAGACGGAACGGGAGGGGCGGATTTACGTCCGCATCGCGGACATCTTCGATGCGTTCGACGACGATCCGGCCTACGTGGTCCAGGCGCTCAAGCTGCTCGGGGCCTCGCCGATAACCGGCATCCTCTACGAGGACGTGCGCGGCAGCCGCTTCACGTTCGAGTCCAACGCACTGGTCCGGCTGATGCGGCGCTACCTGCCGCCGCCCCGCAAGATCCTCGCCCATCCCCATTCGGGCAACGGGATGGAGGACGCGGCGACCATCGAGGCGGTGCTGGAAGGCGCGGACGGTGTGTGGGCGGGGTTCACGCCGCAGGCGGCGCAGGGCGGGCACGGCTCCGCCCTGATGTTCCTGACCAACCTGGTACGGGCCGGCAATCCCCACGTGGAGCGCCTCTACCGGCTGGAGAAGCTGGTGGAGACCGCGCGCAGGATGTGGCAGGTCCACGACCGGCACGACATCGAGCCCAACCAGCCGGTGGTGGGCGAACGCGCTTACCGCTACGTGGACCGGTATTTCGAGCAGGGCGACCTGCCCTGCGACCTCGACCCGGAACTCATCGGCGCCGAGGTCGGCTACGAGATTATGCCTGCGTGGGCTCCGACCTACGTCATCGGAAAGCGGCTGGAGGAACTCGGATACGAGCCCGAGTTGTACCAAAACCGCACCCTGCTCCATCGGGTGAGGGCATTGATCAATGAGACGCAAATGGAGGGCCGGCACGTTCGCTTCGACGACCCCGACGAACTGGCCGCCGTGGTCGAACGGGCGCGCGAGGAGGTGGGTACGCTCCCGGCGGACGAGCAGCGCGCCGACGACAAGGACGTGCTCTCGCTGCGCCGGGGCTGAACGACGTTGACGCCTCCCGCGCGCGCGATGGTGTTCGACCGCGTCGGGCGGCCGCTCAAGCTTGAGGAGCGCGGCATCCCGGAGCCGGGCCCGGGCGAGGTGTCGCTTCGCATCTCCGCCTGCGGCGTCTGCCGCACCGACCTCCACATCGTCGACGGGGAGCTTGCGCAGCCGAGATTGCCGCTGGTTCCGGGACATGAGGCCGTCGGCAGGATCGAGCGTCTGGGCGCCGGGGTCGACGGCCTCGCCGAGGGCGAGCGGGTGGGCATGCCGTGGCTCGGATGGACATGCGGGGCCTGCCGCTACTGCCGGTCGGGGCGCGAGAACCTTTGCCCCGATGCCGCGTTCAACGGCTACACGCGGGACGGCGGGTATGCCGATTACGCGCTCGCCGACGCACGCTACTGCTTCCCGGTGGGCGGCGATCTGACCGATGCGGAGGCCGCGCCGCTGCTGTGCGCCGGGCTCATCGGCTATCGCTCGCTCCGGATGGCGGGAGACGCGGAGACGGTCGGGGTCTACGGCTTCGGCGCCGCCGCCCATATCGTCGCCCAGGTCGCGCGCCACGAAGGCCGGCGGGTCTTCGCCTTCGTCCGGCGGGGCGACGAAGAGGCGCGAACCTTCGCGCTGTCGCTCGGCGCGGAATGGGCCGGATGGTCGGACGAAGCGCCGCCCGAGCCGCTGGAGGCCGCGATCCTCTACGCCCCGGTGGGCGCGCTCGTCCCCGCCGCGCTCCGCGCCGTCGCGCCGGGCGGTATCGTGGTCTGCACGGGCATCCACATGAGCGACATCCCGTCCTTTGCCTACGATCTGCTCTGGCAGGAGCGGCGGTTGGTTTCGGTCGCCAACCTCACTCGCGGCGACGGAACGGCGTTCCTTCCCCTCGCGGCGGAAATTCCCATCCGTCCGGCCGTGCAAACGATGCCTCTCGAAAAGGCCAACGAGGCGCTTGCGGCCTTGCGCGAGGGCGCGGTGTCCGGCGCGGTCGTCCTCACCGCCTAACCCGTCCCCCGCGACGGCCCGGCGGACGGAATCATCTGCTCCCGCGGAGCGTTTCGATACGCCGTTCCACGGCGGCGCGCTCCGGCGAGTCCTCGGGCAGGAGCCGGGCGAGCGCGGTCAGCGCGTCGCGCTCCTTTTCCGGCTCGCCGAGCACGCGCCAGGACCGCGCGAGGCGCGCCCAGCCCTCCGCGTCGCCGGGTTCTTCCTTCAGCCGCGCGGCAAGCCCTTCGACCATGCCGCGGATCATCCGCGCCCGTTCCTCGGGCAGCATCTCCCGCGCAGCGGCGACGTCCTCCCGCGTCGGACCGCGCGCCGTTCCGGCGTCGGTCTCGGGCGCGAGACCCGCAATCCGCTGGCGCAGCATGGGCAGCCATTCGGCGTCTTCCGGAGAGGCCGCTTCCAGCGCCCGCCAGCGCGCGAGCGCGCCGTCCCGGTCTCCCTTCTGGAGCGCCGCGAGGCCGAGATAGAAACGCGCCCTCGGTTCCCCGGGATCGATCGTCAGGGCGGCGGCGAACAGATGCTCCGCCTCTTCCGTGACCGTCCCGCGGTTCGCCGCGGCGAGCGCTTCGCCCTGGAGCGACTTGAGATCGGCGTCGGCGGGCAGCAGCGCCGCCGCGCGGCCATAGGCGCGCGCCGCCTCCGAATGGCGTTCCAGCGACGAGAGCGACCGGCCGAGCAGGCGCCAGCCCCGCGCGTCGTCGGGCCGTTCTTCCATGCGTTCGGCGAGACGCTCGACCAGCGTCGTCATATCGGTGTCGCGCTCCGCGGTGCGCGCGTCGGCATTTCCCGCTTCCATGATTGCGGGGCCGAGCGGCGCGCCCTGCCAGACATAAAGCCCGCCGGCGGCCAGCGGCACCGCTGCCGCGAGAACGACGGCGAGGATCGCCCGCGTCCGAGGGGCCGCGCGCTCCTCCGGGGTCTCTTCCGCGGCCGCGTCGGCGGCGAGCAGCCTCCGGCCGATCTCCGTGCGCGAGGCTTCCAGCTGGCTTTCGGTGACCAGGCCCCGCGCACGGTCGCGCTCCAGCTCGGCGAGCTGGTCCCGGTAGATTTCGACGTCGTGCTCGGCGCGCGGCCGGGGCGGCTCCGGCGGCCGCAGCAAGGGGACCAGGACGCAGAGGACGACAAACAGCGCCATGCCAGCGAGTGCCGCGAAGAGAATCACGACGCCCCGTCCCCGCCGAGCAGGCGGTCGAGCTTCGCCCGCTCTTGTTCGTTCAACGCCGGGGCCTCTCCGGGCACGGAGGCGCGGCGTCGCCGCAGGAATACCGCGACGGCGGCGCCTCCGATCAGGAAGATCGCCGCCGGACCGAGCCACAGCGCATAGGTCGCCGCCTTGAACGGCGGCGACAGGAGCACGAAATCGCCGTAGCGCTCGGCAACGAATCGGACGATCTCCTCGTCGCTCGCGCCGGCGGTCAGCCGCTCCCGGACGACGATACGTAAATCCCTCGCGAGCGGGGCGTCGGAATCGTCGATCGACTGGTTCTGGCAGACCAGACAGCGGAGCTGCTTGGAGATCGCCCGCGCCCGGTTTTCGAGACCCGGATCGGCTAGGATCTCGTCGGGCTCGACCGAGGCCGCGGGGGCGGAGAAGACCGACAGCAGGACCGCCATCAGGGCGACCCGGCGGATCATCCGCCGAGCTCCTTCAGGAGCGGCACGATCCTGGTCTCGAGGTCGTGGGCGAGGATCGGGCCGACATGCTTGTACCGGATGCGCCCCTCGCGATCGAGAACGAAGGTCTCCGGATAGCCGTAGACGCCCCAGTCGATGGAAACGCGGCCCGTCAGGTCGGCGCCGATCCGGCGGTACGGGTTGCCGAGCCGGCGAAGGAAGGCGCGCGCGCTCTTCGGCTTGTCCTTGATGTTGATCCCGTAGATCGGCACGCCCGCCCGCGCGAGCCGCATCAGGAAAGGGTGCTCCTGCTGGCAGGGTGGGCACCACGAGGCGAACACGTTGACCATCGCGACCTCGCCCCGGAGGTCGGCGGTCCTGAGCCCGCCCTCCATGCCCTCGATGGGCGGCAGGTCGAATTCCGGAGCCGGCTTTCCGATCAGGGCCGAAGGCACCTCCGCGGCGTCCTTCTCGCCGGTGCCGATCTGGTGGAGATAGAAGCCGAAAACGGCGGCCAGCAGCGCAAAGACGGCGACGGGTATAGCCGTGGAGGAACGAATCGCGGTCATGGCGGCGCGCCGGCCTCGACCGCCGGGCTCCGCCTTGCCCTGCGCGGCGCGCCGATCCGGAGCCTGCGGTCGGTAAGCGAGACCGCGCCGCCCGCTGCCATCACGATGGCGCCGACCCAAATCCACGGCACCAGCGGGTTGTGATAGAGCCGCGCCGTCCATGCGCCGGTCGAGCTCCGTTCGCCGAGGACGGCGTAGATGTCGGCAAGCCAGGTGGTGTGGATCGCCGCTTCGGTGGTCTGGGACCGTTCCGCCGGATAGTCCCGCTTCTCGGGTCGCAGCACGGCCAGGAGGCGCCCGTCGCGCTCGAGTTCGAAGCGGCCCGTCACGGCGCGGTAGTTGGGCCCCGCGGTCTCGGACACGCCCCGGAACGTCAGACTGTAGCCCGCGACATCGACCGTATCGCCGGGGTCCATCGACTGGATCCGCTCGGTCTGCCAGGCCGACGAGGCGGTGACGCCGGCGACCACGATGCCGAGCCCGGCATGCGCCACGGTCATCCCCCAGGCGCTCCGGGGCAGGTTGGCCGCGCGCCGGAGCACCGAGCCGGCCGCCACGCGGCCGACGCCGACCCTGCCGGCCAACTCCGCCAGGGCGCCGAAGAACAGCCAGGCGGCGAGACCGAGCCCGAGAGCCGCGAGAAGGTCCTCGATTCCGGCGCGCCACGCGGCCGCGGCCGCGGCCGCGACGGCGGCCACGAGAGCGACCCCGAGGCGGCTCCACACGCCCGAAAGATCGCCCCGCTTCCATGCGAGCGTGGAGCCGATGACGCAGGCGATCAGGAGCGGCACCACGATCGGCACGAACGTCGCCTCGAAGAAGGGCGGGCCGACGGAGACCTTGCCGCCGCCGAGGGCATCGAGAATGAGCGGGTAGAGGGTGCCGAGGAGGACGACCGCGGCCGCCGTGGCGAGCAGGAGGTTGTTGAGCACCAGCGCTCCCTCGCGCGAGACCGGCGCGAACAGCCCGCCTCCCTTGAGCCCCGGCGCGCGGACGGCGTAGAGCACGAGCCCGCCGCCGGTCACCAGGATCAGCAGGCCGAGGATGAAGACGCCGCGGTCCGGGTCGGTGGCGAAGGCGTGAACCGAGGTGAGAACCCCCGAACGCACCAGGAAGGTGCCGAGCAGCGAGAGACCGAAGGTGAGGATGGCGAGCAGCACCGTCCAGCCCTTCAGCGTGTCGCGCTTCTCGACCACGATCGCGGAGTGGAGAAGCGCCGTTCCGGCGAGCCAGGGCATGAAGGACGCGTTCTCGACCGGATCCCAGAACCACCAGCCGCCCCAGCCGAGCTCGTAATAGGCCCACCAGCTGCCGAGCGCGATCCCGACGGTGAGCGCGCACCAGGCAAGCAGCGTCCACGGCCTGACCCAGCGCGCCCAGGCCGGATCGACGCGGCCCTCGATCAGCGCGGCGACGGCGAAGGAGAACGAGATCGAGAACCCGACATAGCCGAGATAGAGGAAGGGCGGGTGGAGAGCGAGGCCCGGATCCTGCAACAGCGGGTTAAGACCCTGGCCCTCGGCCGGCGCCGGGGAAAGCCGGACGAACGGGTTGGAGGTGAACAGGATAAAGGCGAAGAATCCCGTCGCCACCAGCCCGTGCACGGCGAGCACCCGGGCCCCGAGCGTCGCGGGGAGGTTGCGGCCGAAGCCCGCGATCATGGCGCCGAAGAGGGCCAGGATCAGCACCCACAGCACCATCGAGCCCTCGTGGTTCGCCCAGACGCCGGTAATCTTGTAGATCAGCGGCTTGAGCGTGTGGGAGTGACGGGCGACGAGCGCGACCGAGAAGTCCGAGACCGTGAAGGCATGGATGAGGGCGAGGAAGGCGGCGGCCACCAGGCCGAGCTGGAGCAGCGCCGCCGGCTTTGCGACCGCCATCATCGCCGGATCGCCCCGGGCCGCGCCGATCATCGGCACCGTCCCCTGGATCAGGGCCAGCAGGAAGGCGAGGATGAGCGCGAAATGGCCGATTTCGGCGATCACTCGGCACCCTCCGGCGCACCGCGCCACCTACCCGACTCCTTCAGCGCGTCCGCGACCTCCTTGGGCATGTAGGTCTCGTCGTGCTTGGCGAGCACCTCGTCGGCGCGAAACCGTCCGTCCGCGTCGAGCCGCCCCTCGGCGACCACGCCCTGACCCTCGCGAAACAGGTCGGGCAGGACTCCCGTATAGGCGACGTCGATGGTGTTCGCGGTGTCGGTGACGCGGAAGCTCACGCTCATCGCATCGGCGCCGCGTACCACGGATTCCTTCACCACGATCCCGCCGATGCGGAACCGGCGGTCGGGCGGCGGCTTGCGCTCCGCGACGTCGCTCGGGCTGTAGAAGTAGACGATATTGTCCTCGAACGCGGCGAGGGAGAGGACCGCCGCGGCGCCCAGCGCCGCCATGCCGCAGACGACGAAGGCCAGCCGGCGCCGCTTAGGCCGCATCGCCTGTGCCGGAACCCGGCCGGCCGCGCGTGTGTCTCGGGCGGCGCGGCTGCGCTTCCTCCAGCGCCGCGACCTCGCGTCTGAGCGAACGCAGGCTGCGCACGCTCTGGACGGCGAGCCCGCCGATGACGATCGCCGCGACCGCGTAGGCCGGCCAGACGAAGCCCGCGTACCCGCCCATAGCCAGGAATTCGTATAGTTCGGTCATGCTCCGCGATGTCCGCTTCCGCGACAGACGCGCGCGTCCATGCTTCTAGGACAAGGTGGTTCCGGTGTCCATTCCGCCGGCGGGCGGGGCGTGGGCGCGGGCATGCCGCAGGGCGCGCAGCCGCCGCTCCAGAAGCGCCGCCCGCACGCGGATGAACAGCAACGTCGCGAACAGGCACATGAAGCCCGCCGCCATCAGCAGCAGAGGCGTCAGCATCGACGAATGGATCGCCGGCGCGCCGATCCGGGTCACGCTGGCCGGCTGGTGCAGCGTGTTCCACCAGTCGACCGAGAACTTGATCACCGGCAGGTTGACCGCGCCGACCAGCGCGAGGATCGCCGACGACCGGTCCCCGCGAGTCGTGTTGTCGAAGGCGTTCGCGAGCGCGATATAGCCGAGATAGAGGAACAGAAGGATCAGGACGGAGGTCAGGCGGGCGTCCCAGGCCCACCAGCGGCCCCACATCGGCTTGCCCCACAGCATTCCCGTGGCAAGGCAGACGATGGTGAAGCAGGCCCCGATGGGCGCCGCGCCGTGGGCGATCACATGCGCCAGGGGATGCCGCCAGATCAGCCCGGCCGCCGCGCATACCGCCATCGCCGCATAGCAGAACAGGGCCATCCACGCCGAAGGTACGTGGACGTACATGATCCGGACGGTATCGCCCTGCTGGTAGTCCGGCGGCGAGAACCCGAATCCCACCGCCAGCCCGGCGCCGATCAGGATCGCCGCCGTCCAAGCCGTCCAGGGCTGGATGCGATCGGCCAGACGCAGGAAGCGCGCCGGGCTCGCGAACCGGTGCAGGCCAGACAATCGAGCGGGTCCCCTAGCTTTCCGTCTTGCGACTATACGGCATTACCGAACCCGTCCCGTGCCCTCAATGCGGCCCTTTGAAGCGGGCAGTCATTATTCCAGCGCCTGCCTGACCGCCGCCGCCGCGGCCCACGGGCAGAGCGCCGAGGCGGCGAGGAACATGGCGGCGAGCACCATGAGCTGCTGGCGGACGGCATGTCCGGCGAGCGCGGCGTCGACTGCGCCCGCGCCGAAGATCAATACCGGGATCAGCAGCGGCAGGACCAGGACCGAGAGCAGCATACCGCCCCGTCTCGCACCCAGCGTCAGTGCCGCGCCGACGCCGCCGACAAGGCTGATCGTCGGCGTCCCGAGCGCCATCGCCGCGACGAGGGCGAAATAGCCGCCGGTGTCCAGATCGAGGAGCACCGCCATCAACGGGGTGGCCACGATCAGCGGGATGCAGGTGGTCAACCAGTGGGCAAGCATCTTCGCGCCCACGATGAGCGAAAGGGGGAGGGGGGCGAGCGCCAGAATCTCGAAACTGCCGTCCTCGTAGTCGCCCAGGAACAGCCGTTCGAGCGAGAGCATCGCGGCGAGAAGCGCGGCGACCCAGAGCACGCCGGCCGCGATCCTGGCGAGCAGGTTGGCCTCCGGTCCGACGCCGAAGGGGAAGAGCATCGTCGCGAGGACGAAGAACATGACGGCCGCCGCCGCCTCGCCCGGCTCGCGGATTGCCAGCCGGAGCTCCCGACCGAGAGCGGCGGCGAAGGCGGTCATGCCCGGCCTCCGGCGCCCATGCCATGGCGGACCAGGTCGAGGCCCTTCGCGTCGGGGAGATCGAGGGGAGCATTGGTCGACACGACGCAGGACCCGCCTTCCGCGCAATGGTTCCGGATCGCGGCATGGACGGCGGCGATGCCTTCGGAGTCCAGCGCGACCGTGGGCTCGTCGAGCAGCCAGAGCGGCGCCTTCGAAACGGCGATGCGCGCCAGCGCGAGCCGTCTGCGCTGGCCGGCGGAGAGGAACCGGGCGGGAAGGTCGGCAAGGGCCGAGATCCCGAATTGCTCGAGCGCCGGCTGAATGTCCCCTCCGTCGGGGCGAACGGCGGACCAGAAGCGCAGGTTCTCGGCCACCGTGAGCGCCAGTTTCACCGCGTCGAGATGCCCCACATAATGAAGCCGCGCGGCGTGCGCCTCGCGATCTTCCGCGATGTTCGCGCCTTCCCATTCGATGGCGCCCGAGACCGGCGGGAGGAGGCCGGCCATCGTCCGCAACAGGCTCGACTTGCCGCTGCCGTTGGGCCCTGTCAGCGTCAGGACTTCGCCGGCGTCCAGCGCGAAATCGAGACCGGAAAACACCGCTCGGTCGCCGCGAACGCAGGCTAGGGCGCGGCCGGAAAAGCGGATCGCCGGATGGGTGTCCGGGCGGTTCACCGCGAAGCGGGCATTCGCCGGCCCGACCCTCGATACGGCGCCGGCGGACTTGTTCCACGGTTGTCCGGTTGGGAACAAATCCGACCTATTCGGCTCACCCTCCTCCCGCCCCTCCCGCAAGCGGGAGGGGAGAAGTTAAGGAGGGATGGGCAAGCGTGTCCCCTCTCCCCCACGGGGGAGAGGGTCAGGGTGAGGGGGGATAGCGGAGCCGGACGGCAACCGGGTACGCCCGTGGCCCGGGACTCCGGAACAAGTCCGGGGTGACAAGAGGGGGTAACAAGGAGGGCGGGTGCGTGCGTGCGGCGGCTGGCTTGTCGTGCGGGCATTTCGCGAAGCCTACCGGTGGGCTATCCGGCTAGCGCCGTTCCTCGTAGGACGGGCGCAGGTTCTCGATCATCTCGGCCAGCCCGTCGAGCGCGGCGTCGATGAACGCCCTCCCCTGTTCGGCGCTCGCCACGTGCGGGTTGCCGAAGATCGATGCGTGGTTGGTCTCCGGGCTCGGGCGTCGGCGATAGGTGCGGGACGGTTCGACCTTGGCCACGAGGTCCCAGCCCACCAGCGGCGTATAAACCCCTTCGACGCGCTCCATCTTGACCAGCCCGGGCCGGGTGGCGAGCTGGAACGAAGTCTCGAACTCGCCGCCATGACCCATCCCGCCGACCTCGGAATTGCGCATCGCGTCGATCTCGGCCGCGCCGGGCTCCCAGTAGCTCACCGCCGTCACCTGGAAGTCGTGAGAGGTGTCCAGATCGTCGATCAGGCGCCGGGCTACGGCATCGTTCGAGGTGCCGTTGGGCCGGTTGCCGTTGAGGATCAGCAGATCTTCGAAGCCTTGCCGGATGAGCGCGGCGCCGATCTCGTAGACCAGCTCCTGGTAGGTCGGGATGGAGAGCGAGATCGTGCCCGGGAAATGCTCGAAGGTCTTGGAGACCGCGTAGGGCACGGCCGGCGACACCACCGCGCCGATCCGCTCCGCGAGGCGAACCGCCATGTGGTCGGCCTGGTGGGTGTCGGTGTCGCAGGGCATGTGAGGCCCGTGCGACTCGGTCGCTCCGGTCGGCAGGATGACGAGTTTCTTCGCTTCGATCGCCGCGCGCACCTCGTCATAGGTCATGTGGGCGATGCGGACGTTCATCGGCGCGACCGCGCCTCCGACAGCAGCCCGTGGATCATGTCCGGCGACATGGGGGATTCCCGTACCGGGCCGATGCCGAGCGGGGCGAGCGCGTCCTCCATCGCCGAGGCGATGACTTGCGAAACCGGGATCGTGCCCGCCTCGCCGACGCCCTTGATGCCGAGCGGATTGAGCGGCGACGGCGTCTCCATGTGGAGTATCTCGGCGTCCGGCACCTCGGTCGCGTAGGGCATCAGGAAATCCATGAAATTGGCGGCGAGCGGGGTGCCCTTGTCGTCGAACGCGCAGCGTTCGTAGAACGCCCCGCCGATCCCCTGGCCGATGCCGCCCATCACCTGCCCCTCGACGATCATCGGGTTGATCATGTTTCCGCAATCGTGGATGCAGAGATAGCGCCTGATCTCCATCGAGCAGATGTCGGGGAAGAACTCGACGATCGCCGCATGGACGCCGTAGGCCCAGGTCGCATGGGAGGGGCTGAAATAGTCGGTCTCCTCGATCCCCGGCGCCTGTCCTTCGGCAAGCGGCGGGCCGTCATGCGTGGATGCCGGCGCGAACTGGGTCGCGGTCTGGGAGGCCTCGTTGAAGGCGTAGCGCAGCGGGTTCGAGGCGGTGGCGATCTCGGCGAGGGAGACCGAACGGTTGCCGTCGACGATCCAGGCGCGCCCGTCCCGGAGCTCGATGGAGTCCTCGTCGGTCTCCAGCATGTTGGCGGCGGCCGCGATTATGCGGGCGCGCGCCTTGACGGCGGCCTTGTGGATCGCGTTGCCGCTGACCACCGCGGCGCGGCTCGCGAAGGTCGCCACCCCCCATTCATGCGCCTGGGTGTCGCCTTCGACGAAGATCACGTCCTTCACATCGCAGCCCACCTGGTCGGCGGCGATCTGGGCGAACACCGTCTCGTGGCCCTGTCCCTGGCTGGTCAGGCCCGTGGTGACGTAGACCTTGCCGGTGATCGGATGGACCTTGACGTGCCCGCCCTCATAGGGGCCGAGCCCGGTCCCCTCGACATAGAAGCCGATCCCGAAGCCGAGATAGCGTCCTTCGACGCGGGCCGCCTCCTGCTCCTTGCGGAAGCCGGCGAGGTCGACGGTCCCGGTAATCAGGTCGAGGGCCTTTTCGTACTCGCCGGAATCGTAGTTGACCGCGAGCCCGTCGGCGAACAGCAGCCCGTCGCGCTTGTAGGGAAATTCGCCCGGCCCGATGAAGTTGCGCCGGCGGATCTCGGTCCGGTCGATGCCGAGCTCGTCGGCGAGCCGGTCCAGCGCGCGCTCGATCGCGAAGCAGGCCTGCGGCCGGCCGCAGCCGCGATAGGGGGTGACTTGGACGCAGGGCGTATAGACCAGCGTCATCTCGACCCAGATGTCGGGGATCCGGTAGGGCCCGGCGATCGAGGTCGAGGCGACCTGGGCGATGGCGATTCCGTAGGGGATAAAGGCGCCGGTATCGTGGATGAACGAGTCGCGAAGCCCGAGGACCGTGCCGTCCTTCTTCGCGGCCAGCGCGATCTCGTGGATCTGGGCGCGCTCCTGGCTGGCGCCGATGAAGTTCTCCACCCGGTCCTCGATATACTTCACCGGCCGGTCGAGCTGCATGGCGGCAAAGGGCACGAGTATCTCGTCCGGGTGGAACATCATGATTTTCTGGCCGAACCCGCCGCCCACGTTGGGCGCGATGACGCGGATCCTGTCCTCGTCGATGTCGAACAGCGAGGCGAGCCCGCCGCGCACCGAGATCGTCGCCTGCGTGGAATCCCAGACCGTGAGCTCGCCCGACACCCCGTCCCAGCGGGCGGCGACCGCGCGGCACTCCATCGGCGCCGCCGTCGAGCGTTCGAGCCGGACCCGCACCGTAGTCGTGTGTTCGGCCGCGGCGAAGGCGGCGTCGGCATCGCCGCTCTCCTGAACGAAATGCGCGGCGATATTGTTGGGGATATCGTCATGGACCGGCGGCGCTCCGTCGGCGATGGCCTTTTCCAGATCCAGCTCGACCGGAAGAGGCTCGTAGTCGACTTCGATAAGCGAGCACGCGTCTTCCGCGGCATACCGGTCGACGGCGACGATCATCGCGATGCACTGGCCGGCATAGAACACGTCGTCGCGGGCCAGCGGGCGCTGCGTTTTGCCGCCCGACGTGATGCAGGGATGCGGGATCAGCATCGGCAATTCGACATCGAGCGCGCCGATATTGTCGGCCGTGTAGACCGCGACGACATCCGGCATCGCCTCGGCCGCGGAAATGTCTATCGAGCGGATTTTCGCGCGCGCGTGCTGGCTCCTCACGAACGCCGCGTGCAGGGCGCCGGGCAGCGAAATGTCGTCGATGAAGGCCCCCTCGCCCTTGAGGAGGCCCGGATCGGCGTTGCGCTGGACCGGTTCGCCGAACTGACGTGTCGACATGCGCCCCTCCTCAGTCCGCCGTCGCGTTCATCAGCTCGACGCCGCGCCGGAATGCCTTGACGATGTTGCTGTAGCCCGTGCAGCGGCACAGGTTGCCCGACAGCATCTCGCGGATCGCCTTGTCCGAGAGGTCCGGCTGCGGCGTCTCGTCGAGATAGCTCAGCATCGACATCACGAAGCCGGGCGTGCAGTAGCCGCATTGCAGAGCGTGGCATTCCATCATCGCCTGCTGGATCGGGTGCAGCGTGCCGTCCTCGCCGGCGACGCCCTCGATGGTGCGGATAACGGCGCCGTCGGCCTGGACCGCGAAAGCCAGGCAAGAACGCCCCGCGCGCCCGTCGATCGTCACCGTGCAGCAGCCGCACACCCCGTGCTCGCAGCCGACATGCGTGCCGGTGAGGCCGAGCTCGTGGCGGATGAAGTCGCTCAGCAGCATGCGCGGGCTGGCCTCCCGCGTGACCGTCTCGCCGTTGATCGTGAGCGTCACCGGGACCCTCGGATCGGACGAGGTCGGGGGGATCGGCTTCTTCAGCACGCTTTTCGCCATGGTCTAGCGTCCCGCGCGTTTGAGAGCGGTCTCGGACGTGCGCCGCACCAGAGCCGCGAGCAGGTCCCTGCGATAGGCCACGCTTGCCTGCGTGTCGGCGGGCGCGGTCATGTACTCCTTCGCCGCTTCGCCGGCTTCCGAGCGCGCGTCCTCGTCGACGACACGGCCTCTCAGCGCGTCCTCGGCGGCGGCGAGACGGATCGGCCGCGCGCCGATACCGCAGGCCGCGATCCGCGCCTCCCGGCACACGCTCCCCTCCAGCGTAAGCAGGGTGCAGACTCCGGCGAGCGCGAAGTCGCCCCGGCGCCTCGCGAACTCCTCGAACGCGTACCCGGTGGCGGGCGGCAGCGCCGGGATGCGCACCTCGGTCAGGATTTCCGTCTGGTCGAGGGTGGTGGTCATGTGGAATCGGAACAGGTCGTCGGCCGCGATCTCGCGGCTGCCGTCTGGACCCTGGACGGAGACCGTGCCGCCGCTCGCCACCAGAAGGCAGGGAAGCTCCGCGGCGGAATCGGCATGCGCGATGCTGCCGCCGACAGTCCCCCGGTTGCGGATCGCGATATGGGCGACGTTGTCGAGCACTTCGCCGATCAGCGGGTTGGCCGCGTTGGCCGCCCCATGGGCCTCGAGCTCGCGGTGCCGCGTCATCGCGCCGACGCGGATCGAGCCGTTCTCGACCGCGATCCCGCGCAGCGACTCGATCTTTCCCAGGTCGACCAGCCGGCCCGGGGTCGAGAGGCGGAAATTCATCGTCGGGATCAGGCTCTGCCCACCGGCGAGAGGACGCGCGGTCTCGTCCCCGGCGAGCGCCGCCACCGCCGCCTCGACGGTCTCCGGCGCGACGTAATCGAACAGCGCAGGCTTCACTCCGCCGCCTCCGCCGCGGTCTCGGCCCACCAGCCGGCGTCGGGATCCTGCCAGCCCTCGGGCCAGTCGAGCCCGCCGCCGGCGCGCGCGGCCTCGACATAGGGGCCCCGGTCGAACATCGGCAGCGCGCCCCGCTTCGCGCGAAGCCGCGCCCGGCGCGCGTCGGTCGCCGCGCGATCGACCGCGGCCCGCGGCCCGTCCCGCTGCAGGACGACGCCGTATTCCTCCTCGGCGGATTGCCGGGAAACCAGGCCGCATTCGACATCGTAGGCGACCAGACTGGGCTCGCGCAGCAGGGGATCGCCCCAGCCGCCTCCCCCGGTGGTCTGGATGCGGACGGTGGCGCCCGCCGGCACCTCGATATTGTCGGCCATGCCGGCGACCTCGCGAAGCTCGCCCGGTTCGTCCTCGATCGCGATCCGGTAGGTCGAGCCGGGCTTGCCGCCGTTGACGCCGTAGGTGTTGACCAGCGCGCGGTCGGCGTTCGACAGCAGCCGGCAGGGTTGCAGCGCGCGGATGCGCTTGTCGTAGCCGAACCCGCCGCGCCGGAAGCCCGCTCCGCCGGAATCGCTGGCAAGCCCGAGCTTTTCGACCAGCACCGGATAGCGGGTCTCGGAGAACTCGGCCGGCAGGTTGCGCGAGTTGGGAACGATGTGGACCACGTCCGAACCGTCCGCCCAGGGACGGCCGGGACCTCCGCCCCCCAGCACCTCGCGAAACAGGAAGAAATCCTCGTTCGAGGCGCCGCCGTGGAGTCCCCAGATACGGATCGTCTCGTGATCGGCCGGCATCTGCCCGCCCGTCGCCTTGGAGAGCAGCGCCGCGAAAATTCCGAGCGAGCGCAGCAGGATGAAGAACCGCATCCCCGTCGCCTTGCCGAAATTGGGCGTGACCAGCGTGCCTTTCTCCGGGAATTTCACGTCGATCACGTCGAGGACGCCCTCGTTCATGTCGATCTCGGCCGCACGCTCGGGCGAGGACGCGAGAGACCGCAGAACCGGGCCCATCCATTTGCGGACGAATTTGCCGTCGGAATAGTCGATCGCCCAGTTGATCGGGCCCTTGGCCTCCTTGCTGGTGCCGGTGAAGTCGAGCAGGATCCTGTCGGCGGTCTTGGTCATGGTGACGCGCATCGCGTGCAGCCGGGGCGCATCGACGCCGTCGTTCTCGATATAGTCCTCCCAGGTGTAGACGCCGTCCTCGATCCTGGGCAGAAGTTCGCGCCGGATCGCCTCGGCGCAGTTCTCGATCATCGCGTCGAACGCCGCCTCGAGCGTATCGGCGCCGTAGCGCTCGGCGAGCGCCACCACCCGCCTCGAGCCCAGCATGGCGGCGCCGATCTCGGCGTCGAGGTCGCCGCGCAGATGCTCCGACAGGCGGGAGTTGCGCTCGATGATGCGGAACGCCGCCTCGTTGACCTTGCCGCGTTCGTAGAGCTTGATCGGCGGGATCACCAGCCCCTCGGTCCACATGTCTTCGGCATGCACGGGCAGGCTTCCCGGCACCGAGCCGCCGACATCGTCGTGGTGGCCGAAGACCTGGGAGAAGCCGATCAGACGGCCGTCGTGGAAGATCGGCAGGGTCGAGCAGAGGTCGGGGATGTGGCCGATGCCGCCCGAGGAGTTGTAGGGGTCGTTCCAGAAGAACACGTCGCCCGGCTCGATGTCGTCCTCCCCGAAATACTCGAACACCGGTTCGACCAGCGCCGAGTAGGAGCGCCCGGTGAGCTTGCGGCCCCTGGCGTCGAACAGGGCGACCCGGTAGTCGTGCTGGTCGCGGATCATCGGGGAACGCGAGGTGCGTTCGACGGCGGCCTCGATCTCAAGTTCGGCCGACCGGATGGTGCCGGTAATGATCTCGAGTTCCACCGGCCCGAGCCGCCGAGCCTCGTCAGAGGGCTTGCTCATGAGGATTTCTCCAGGATGAGGTTGCCGTAGCGGTCGACGGTCGACCGCCAGCTCTCCGGCACGACGGTCGTCGACCCGTATTCCTCCACGATCGCCGGCCCGGTCACCGACGCGCCGACGCCGAGGTCGCGCCGGCGCCAGATGCCGCACTCTATCCAGCCGCCGTCGCGCCAGTAAACCCGGCGGGACGCGACGGGAGCGGCCCCTCCGCCGCCGGATTCGAGAGGTCGGATTCCCGGCCGGTGCACGCGCCCAACCGCCTGGACCCTGAGGCTCACCACCTCGACATCCTGGCGGCCCTCGTAATGGAAGCCGAAGGTGCTCTCGTGCACCCGGTGGAAGTCGCGCCACATGGTCGCTACCGCATCGCCGCCGACGGTGCCGGGCGGAACCGGTACCGGTACCTCGTGACCCTCGCCCACATAGCGCATGTCGGCGCTGCGGAACAGGTCGATGGCCTCGCGCGCGACGCCCTCGGCCGCGATCTCGTTCCTGCCGGCATCCTCCAGCGCGGACCAGACGGCTTCGAGCTCGCCCGCGTCGTGCGACGACTGCTGGCGCACGCAGGTCCGGACGTAGTCGCGCTTGACGTCGGACACGTGAAGCCCGAAGGCGGACAGGTTTCCCGGGTTGGGCGGCACCATGGCGGTGGCGATCCCGAGGAAATCGGCGACCTCGGCGGCGAACAGCCCGCCGGCGCCGCCGAAGGCGACCATCGCGTAATCGCCCGGATCGAGGCCGCGCGTGGTGGTGACCCGCCGGATGCCGTGTACCTGGTTGGCCGACGCGATCTCCAGCACGCCGGCCGCGGCTTCCTCCGCCGGGATTTCGAGCTCGCGGCCGAGCTCCTCGTATGCGGCCCGGGCCGCGCCGGCATCGAGCTTCAGCCCGCCGCCGATCAGCGCCTCCGGCAGTCGCCCCAGCGCGAGCCCGGCATCGGTCACCGTCGGTTCGGTGCCGCCGCGGCCATAGCATATCGGCCCCGGATCGGCGCCGGCGCTCCGCGGTCCCACCTTCAGCGCCCCGTAGTCGTCGATCCAGGCGAGCGACCCGCCGCCGGTCCCCACCGTCTCGATATCCAGCATCGGCGACTTGACGGGGTAGTTCTCGATCGTCGCGTGGCTCGTGAGCTGGGGCGTCAGGTTCTGGACCAGGGACACGTCGGTCGACGTGCCGCCGACGTCGAGGGTGAGCACGTTCCGGTAGTCGGCCAGCCGCGCCATGTGCGTCGCGCCGAGCACACCGCCGGCGGGGCCGGAAACCAGCATCGTCACCGGCTTCTCGGCCGCCTTGGCGCTGGTCACGATGCCGCCGTTCGACTGCATGATGAGGAACGGCACCGGGCCCGAACGCTCACGGATGCTGCGCTCCGCGTGGCCGAGATAGGTCTTGCAATAGGGCTTCACCATGACGTCGATCAGGGTCGTCATGGCGCGCTCGTATTCGCGGTATTCCGGAAGCACGACCGAGGAAAGCGAGACGTGGATCTCCGGGTGCCGTTCGGCCACCAGTTCGCCGACCCGGTTCTCGTGCGCCGGGTTGGCGTAGGAGTGGAGCAGGCAGACGGCGAGGCGGTTTACCCCGAGCGCGGCCAGCTCGTCCGCCGCGCGGACGACGCTGTCTTCCTCGAGCGGCGCCAGCTCCGAACCGTCGTGGCGTATGCGCCCAGTCACCTCGCGCACCAGATGCAGGGGCACGAGGCGTTTCGGCTTCACCCAGAAGAACGAGTTGCCGTAACCGTCCGGGACCGACTGGCGCGCGATCTCGATAAGGTGCCGGAAGCCGCTGGTGACAAGCAGTCCGAGGCCCTCGAACTTGTGCTCCAGCACGGCGTTGGTCGCCGTCGTCGTGCCGTGCAGGATCTGGCCGATTTCGGTCCGCGCGACACCTGCCGCGTCCAGCACCTCGTCGATGCCGTTCAGCAGCCCGAGGCTCGGATCGGCCGGCGTGCTCGGGGTCTTGATCGCGAACTGGTCGCCCGTTTCCTCGTCGAGCGCGATCACGTCCGTGAAGGTGCCGCCGGTGTCGATGGCTATGCGGAGCGACATATTTTATCTGCTATTTCAATACTCTATCCATCGCCCGCCACGATATTGTCATGCGCCCACCGGGTCAATCGCACACGTCTCCTCGGGCGCGCCGGTTGCGGTCTGGTCCTCCCATTCCGCGAGCAGGTCCGCGCTGTCCATCACCAGCCCCATGTGGATCGACACCATCTTGAGCGCCGCGTCCTCCATCTCGTCGTTGGTGCCCCGAACCAGATCGCGCAGCACGACGACGCGGTAGTCGCGGTTGCTGGCATCGAAAGCGGCGTTCAGCACGCAGCAATCGGTGAATCCGCCGTTCAGCACGACCGTCCGGATGCCCATGTTGCGCAGCAGGAAGTCGAGATCGGTCGGATAGAAGACCGACAGCCGCTTCTTGGTCTCGACGATCTGGTCGCCGGGCTTGACCCGGGTCTCGAACTCGGTCCAGCGGCTGCCCTCGATCGCGTGGGAGTCAGCATTCGGTATGTCGCCCACATAGAGCGGGAAGACCTGCCGCCATGCCGAACGCAGCCCGTTGACGTCATCGACGCCGCCTTTCCTCAGCACCGTCCTGACATGGACGACCGGAATGCCGAGTCGGCGCGCCTCGTCGTGGAAAATGTCGATCGGCGCGACGATCTCGCGGGCGCGCGGCGCGGGGCAGGGGCAATCCGGCGTGTCGGCGAGGTGGCCCCGATGCATGTCGATCGACACCACCGCCGACTTGCCGCGATCGGCATAAAGCTCGAACCCGTCCGGCAGGACGCGGCGTTCGCCGTAGACGTAAGCCTGCATATCCGCCCCCTCGTCAGTGTTCGCCGCCGTTCTCGCTTTCGGCGTAAGCGGCGATCAGGCGTCGGATACGCTCGTCGCGGTCGGCGGCGTCCTGGTGCGCGCCCTCGACGTTGATATCGGTGATCCGCTCGCCCGCCCGGCGAAGCAGCACGTCGTCGCTGCCGTTCCCGTCCGCCGGGATGCGTACCACCGTGTCGTGGCAATAGGTCGGAATCCGGCCGTCGGCGCGGAAACGCGGCGCTTTCGGATCGCCGCCCGAGGCCACCCGGCGGATCTCGGCCCTCAGCAGCTTGCGCAGCATCAGGACGCCCTTGTCGGTGGCGGTCATGTGCTCCAGCGCATGGACCGCGATCGGCCGCTGGCTGGTCTGGGCGTCGAAATCGCCCGGGATGCGCTGGCGGTCCTCGTAGCTCCTGGCGCCGCTCTGGCCGAAGAAGTCGACGCGCTCCGGACCGCACTGGCTCTCGTCCGCGTTGTTCCCAGGATCGCCGTCGGGGTGGAAATGCCGCCAGCCGATGATACGGCATGTCCGGTTGTCGACCGGCGTGGTCCAGCGCGTGATGCCGGTCCGCATGTAGAGTTTGGGCTCCTGCCCGTCCTCCCAGATATGCCCGACCTGGGCGATGTTGCCGAAGACGATGTCGTTCGAGCGCACCCAGACGTTGTCGCCCCAGCGCCGCGTGGTGATGTAGATCATGCCCGTTGGGGTCTCGCGGAACTCGGTGACCGGAAGCTCGCCCCAGGCGTCGGCGAACTGGGAGAAGCTGATCCGCGTATGCAGGAACACCGCATGCGCCGGGTCCATCACGTTTTCCTGCACCTGGAGCCAGTTGCAGGGGTAGGTGATGTAGTAGGGCACCAGCCGGTCATCCGGCATGGCCAGCGTGTCGTAAGGCGCGAAGTCCGAGCGTTTGTCGGGCGGTCCCATATAGGCGAACACCAGACCGTTGTGCTCCTCGACCGGGTAGGCGCCGTGATAGAGCCGGTCCTTGAGCGTGCTCGACGGGGGTTCGCCCGGCGTCTCCAGAATCCGGCCGTCCGGCGCGAACAGCCAACTGTGATAACAGCAGCGAAGGCCGCCGAGCTCGACGACGCCGTATTCGAGCGAGGTTCCGCGATGGCTGCAATGGAGGTCGAGCAGCCCCCATTCGCCGGCGCGACTCCGGAACAGCACCAGGTCCTCGCCGAACATGCGCACCTTGAGCGGAAGTTCTCCGACCTCCGAGGCGATGGCGACGGGTTGCCAGAAGCGCCGCAGGTACTCGCCGCAGGGGGAACCGCGCTCGACATGAGTCAACTCGGTGTCCTCTTGCGGCGTCGGCGGGTTGTGATAGGCGCCATAGGGGGTGCGCAGAAAATGCTTCTGCCCGGCCATCCGTCGTCTTCCTCCGCAGTGGCTCGGTCCGATGCTACGGCGCGAACGGGCGCGCGGAAACGATAAATTGCCGGCCCGTGGACGCGCTGTTAGCGTTCGCGCGGCGCGGCGGGGTGTGCGAGGTGGAATGGAGGGCAGGAGGATTCGGTTCGGCACCTTCCTCGCGCCGTTCCATTCGGTCCACGAGAATCCGACGCTCGCGTTCGACCGCGATCTCGCGCTGGTGGAGCATCTCGACCGGCTCGGTTTCGACGAGGTCTGGGTAGGCGAGCACCATTCCGGCGGGATGGAGATCGTAGCCTCGCCCGAGATCTTCATCGCCGCGGCCGCGGAACGAACCCGGCGGATCGGGCTCGGAACGGGCGTGGTCACGCTCCCCTATCACCACCCGTTCCTGGTCGCCGAGCGTATCAACCAGCTGGATCATCAGACCAAGGGGCGGACGATGTTCGGCGTCGGCGCCGGCGCGCTGCCCTACGACGCGGACATGCTGGGGATCGACGTAGCCCGGATCCGCGACATGATGACCGAGGCCCTTGATGTCATCGTTCCGCTGCTCGACGGCGAGACGGTGAGCCGCAGGACCGACTGGTTCGAGCTCCGCGAGGCCCGGCTACAACTCGCTCCTTTCACCCGCCCGCGCGTCGAGCTCGCGGTTCCGTCGGTGGTCTCTCCGTCCGGGCCCCGCGCGGCCGGCAAGTACGGCATGAGCCTGCTGTCCACCGCCGCCACGACCCGGGCCGCGTTCGAGGCCCTGCCGGAGACATGGGAGATCTGCGCCGACGAGGCGAAGGCGCACGGCCGGCACGTGGACCGCGCGCGCTGGCGGCTGGTGGGGCCCGTCCACATCGCCGAAACCCGCGAGCGGGCGCGCGCCAATGTCCGTTTCGGGATCCAGGAATGGCTCCATTACTTCGCCTATGTCGGCCATCTGCCGCTCGACGCCACCGGCGAGGGCGACGTCGAGTCCGACATCGACGCGCTGATCGAGTCGAAGATAGCAACGATCGGCACGCCGGACGACCTGATCGCCCAGATCGAGCGGCTGGAGCGCCAGTCGGGCGTCTTCGGCGTCTTCCTCGACATGGCGCATAACTGGGCCGACTTCGCCGAGACCAGGCGCAGCTACGAGCTCATCGCCCGCTACGTCATGCCCCGCTTCGACGGCCGCGCCGGCCGGCAGGAAGAAGCCTATCGCCGGGCGATGGAGAAAAAACCGGAACTCGCGGAACGGCGCCAGGCCGGCATCGACAAGGCGATCCGCGACCTCAACCCTCGAACGTGATCTCCGCCGACTGGGCGATGCCGCCTGCGGGGGTGAGGGCCCACAGCCGGCCTTCGCCTTCGCCCGGGCCGGGCGCGCCCGCGACGGTGAACGGCGTCCCGTCGAACAGCGGCGCGAGCGCGCGCACCGCGTAGGTCCTGAGCGTCGCCTCGGGCCGCGAACGGCGGAACAGGTCGAGGAGCAGCGTCGTGATCAGGTTGCCGTGGACCAGCAGGCCCGGATAGCCCTCGACCCCGGTCACGTAGTCGCGGTCGTAGTGAATCCGATGGCTGTTCATGGTCAGCGCCGAATAGCGGAACAGCAATACGGTGGTCGGCTCGATCTCGCGCGACCAGACCTTTTCGACTTCCGGCGCTTCGCGCGGCGTCGGCGCATTGGCCGCGCCGCCCGGATCGGCTTCGCGATAGACGGTGGTGTGCTCCTCGTGGGTCGCGAGCCCGTCCTCGCCGAAGATCTCGTGGCGCACGGTCACGAAGCAGAGCGTTCCCGATCTGCCGCTCTTCGGCGCCACGTCCGTGATCGTGGAGACCCGCCGCGCCGTCTCGCCGACCCGGAGCGGCCGGTCGAAGCGCATCCGAACCCCGGCCCACATGCGGCGCGGCAACGGTACCGGCGGCATGAAGCCGCCCTTGGCCTTGTGGCCGTCCGGCCCGGTCTCGCAAAGCTTCACGACCTCCGGGAAATAGTACCAGTGCCAGCCCGGGGGGATCGGGTCGCCTTCCCTCAGCGGCGGATCGTCGCGGTCGAAGGTGGCGGCGAGGATGTCGGCCGGAGCGGCGGTGATCGGCCCGGTCGCGGTCTCGCTCCGCCCGATCCAGTCGCGCGCCCGTTCGAGCGCTTCGTCCGGCGCGTTCATGCCGCGAACTCCGCGCGGATCGCTTCGGAATCGGCTCCGGCTTCCGGCACCGGGCCGAGGTCCCGCGAGGCCCTGTCGATCCGCGCCGGCGGCGCGACGATGTCGATCGCTCCGTCCGGAATGCCGATCCCGCTCCGGCGAAGCGCCGGGTGGCGCCCGAGGCCGCCGACGTCGTTGACCTCCCCGAAGGCGATCTTGGCCTTGCGCAGCCGTTCGATCAGCGCGTCCCGTTCTATCGACGTGAAGACCTCGCGGACAACGGCATCGAAAGGCTCGCGGTTGTCCAGCCGGGCGATGTTGCTCTCGAAACGCGGATCCTCCGGCAGCCCGGGGCGCTGCAGCACCTCGGCGCACAGGCGGACGAACTCGCGCTCGTTCTGGATCGCGATCAGAATCGGCGAGCCTTCTTTGGTCGGGTAGGCGCCGTAGGGGTGGATCGAGGGGTGGTTGAGCCCGATCCGGGGCGGTCCCTTGCCGTCCGATTCCCAGTGCAGGAGCGGCACCGTCATCCAGTCGGCCATGCCGGAAAACAGCGAGGTCTCGATGGCGCAGCCCTCGCCGGTTTCGCCGCGCGCGATCACCGCCTCCAGCACCGCCATGTAGCTGTACATGCCGCAGGCGATGTCGCAGACCGACACGCCCACGCGCCCCGGCCCTTCCGGCCCGCCGGTCACCGAGCAAAGGCCGGATTCCGCCTGGACCAGGAGGTCGTACGCCTTCATGTCGGCATAGGTTCCTTCCGACCCGTAGCCGCTGATGTCGACCGCGATCAGCCGGGGGTTGCGGCCGCGCAGCTCTTCGGAGGCGAACCCCGCGCGCGCGGCGGCTCCGGGGGCGAGGTTCTGGATGAACACGTCGGCCTTCCCCAGGATACGGTAGAGCAGCGCCCGGTCGTCCGGGTCCTTGATGTCGGCGATAAGCGACTCCTTGCCGCGGTTGAGCCAGACGAAGTAGGCGCTCTCGCCGCCGGCGAAATTATCGTATTTGCGCGCGAAGTCGCCGCCCTCGCGCTCGATCTTGATGACCCGCGCACCCGCGTCGGCGAGGCGCGACGAGCAGTAGGGCGCGGCCACCGCCTGTTCCATCGACACGACGAGCAGGCCGTCCAGCGGCCGCATCGCGTCGCGCCCCGTCAATAGGACCTCGGCAGGCCGAGAACGTGCTCGGCGATGTAGGAGAGCACGAAATTGTTGGAGATCGGCGCGATCCGGTAGAGCCGGGTCTCGCGGAACTTGCGTTCGATGTCGTACTCCTCGGCGAAGGCGAAGCCGCCATGGGTCTGCATGCACATGTCGGCCGCCTGCCACGACGCCTCGGACGCGAGGTACTTCGCCATGTTGGCCTGCTCGCCGCAGGGCTCGCCCGCCTCGAACAGCGCCGCCGCCTTCTTCACCATGAGGTCCGCCGCCTCGGTCTTCGCGTAGGCCTCGGCGATCGGGAACTGGACGCCCTGGTTCTGGCCGATCGGTCGGTCGAACACGCGGCGTTCGCCGGCATACTCGCTCGCCCTGCCGATGAACCAGCGCGCGTCGCCGATGCATTCGGCGGCGATCAGGATGCGCTCGGCGTTCATCCCGTCGATGATGTAGCGGAAGCCCTTGCCCTCCTCGCCGACCAGGCTGTCGGCCGGGATGCGCAGATTGTCGAAGAAGATCTCGGTCGTGGCGTGATTGATCATCGTGCGGATCGGGCGGATCTCGAGCCCGTTTCCGAGCGCCTTCCGCATGTCGACGATGAAGACGGAAAGCCCCTCGGTGCGCCGTTCGACCGCTTCCTTCGGCGTGGTGCGGGCGAGCAGGAGCATCAGGTCGGAATGCTCCGCCCGCGAGGTCCAGACCTTCTGACCGTTGACGACATAGCCGTCATTGCCGTCCCGCACCGCCGTGGTCCGGAGGCTGAGGGTGTCGGTGCCGCTGGTGGGCTCGGTGACGCCGAAGGCCTGGAGGCGGAGGTCTCCCGAGGCGATCTTCGGGAGGTATTCGCTCTTCTGCGTCGCGCTGCCGTGCCGGAGCACGGTTCCCATCGTGTACATCTGGGCGTGGCAGGCCGCGCCGTTGCCGCCCGATTTCTGGATTTCCTCGAGGATCGCGGCCGCCGCCGAGATGCCGAGCCCGCTGCCGCCATATTCCTCCGGGATCAGGACGGAGAGGTAGCCGTTATCCGTCAGATCCTCGATGAACGCGGTCGGATAGGTCCGGTCGCGGTCGAGTTCGCGCCAGTATTCGCCGGGATAGTTGGCGCACAGCCTGGCGACGGCGTCGCGGATTTCCGTGTACTCGTCCATCTGTCCCCGAACTTCCCGACCGGTCCCGCAGTGGCCCCGTTTGTACGCGCATAGTCACGCCGATCCAAGGGCCACGCCGGCCTTGAGCCTTGGATATACATTTTAATATGATATTGTTTGTCAATAGATATTGGAGACGAGACGATGCTGGTATCCAAGTGGGGCAACAGCCTCGCCGTCCGGCTGCCGAGGTCGATGGTCGACGGCCTCGATCTGAAGTCCGGAGACCGGCTGGAAATCGTCTCCGCCACGGCGGAACGGGTGGTGCTCGCGAAGGACCGGCGGCGGGCGCGAGCGGTCGAGCGGATGCGCGCGCGCGCCTTGCCGCTGCCGGCGGACTATGTCTTCGACCGCGATGACGCCAACCTCCGGTGAGCGCTTTCCTGGACACGAACCTGCTGATCTACGCGCAGTCCGCCGACCCGAAGGGCGAGATCGCGAGACAGGCGATCCTGACCGGCGGAACGATCAGCGTTCATGTGGTGAACGAGTTCAGCGCCGTGCTCCGCCGCAAGTTCCGCCTCGAGTGGCACGAGATCGCGGATGCGGTGGACGACGTGCGGGCCGCGCTGGATCCGGTTCGCCCGGTCGGCATCGACACCTGGACCGCCGCCGTTGCCCTTGCTCGGCAGCACCGTTTCGAATTCTACGACTCGCTGATCCTCGCCTCGGCGCTCGAAGCCGGCTGCGATACCCTGTTGACCGAGGACATGCAATCCGGCCGCCGCATCGAGGGCCTGACGATCGTCAACCCGTTCGATACCGCTCCGAAGTCGTAAGCCCCTCCCGAGCCCGCCCGTCCGCTTGACAGCGCACCCCGCCCCGGGGACCATCCGGCATGCCTATCATCAACCGCATCGCCGAGTTCCACGAGGAGATGACGGGTTGGCGCCGCGACATTCACGCCCATCCCGAGACCGCCTTCGAGGAGCATCGGACGTCTCAATTCGTCGCCGACCGCCTGACCGAGTTCGGTATCGAGATCCACCGCGGCCTCGCCGGGACCGGCGTGGTGGGAACGCTGGCCGGCGCTCGCGGGGACGGGCCGTCGATCGGGCTCCGCGCCGATCTGGACGCGCTCCATATCGAAGAGAAGAACGACTTCGATCACCGCTCGCAAACGCCCGGAAAGATGCATGCCTGCGGGCATGACGGGCACACGTCGATGCTGCTGGGCGCCGCCAAGTATCTCGCCGAGACGCGCAATTTCGCCGGCACGGTCCGGTTCATCTTCCAGCCGGCGGAAGAGAACGAGGGCGGCGCGCGGGTGATGGTCGAGGAGGGTCTGTTCGACAAGTTCCCGATGGAGCAGGTGTTCGGCATGCACAACATGCCGCGGGTCGAGATCGGCGAGATGGCGGTCCGTTCGGGACCCATGATGGCGGCGTTCGACATCTTCGAGGTCCGGGTCACCGGCCACGGCACCCACGCCGCCGCGCCCCATCTCGGCAGCGACGCCATCGTGGCCGCGGCCGAGATGGTGACGGCGCTCCAGACCATCCCGAGCCGCGTCGTCGATCCGCAGGAGTCGGTCGTCGTCACCGTCACCCAGATCCACGGCGGCGATACCTGGAACGTGATCCCGGAGGACGTGATCCTGCGCGGCACCGTGCGCGCCTTCCTGCCCGAGGTCCAGGAGCTCGCGGAAACCTCGCTCAGGCGCATCGTCGCCGGGATCGCGGCGACGCACGGGCTCGAGGCAGCGGTCGATTACGAGCGGCGCTACCCGCCCACCATCAACCATGACGCGGAATCGGAACTGGCCGCCCGCGTCGCCGCCGAGGTGGTTGGCGTGGACAACGTTCATCGCGGCCTCCATCCCAAGATGGCGGCGGAGGATTTCTCCTTCATGCTCAACGAGCGGCCGGGCTGCTATGTCTGGCTCGGCAACGGCCCTGGCGACGGCGGCTGCCTCCTGCACAACCCGCATTACGATTTCAGGGACGAGGCGCTGCCGATCGGCGCGAGCTACTGGGCCCGGCTGGTGGAAACCCGCCTCGCGCCGCAGTAGCCGGCCTCCGCGGCGCCGCCGGAAACGTCGAGCGATGTTTGCGGCATTTGTTGCATTTACGGCACATATACCCCATCTTGCGTACAGATGACAAGGACGCCGCGATGGCGAGAGAGAACGCGACGAGGATGGAACGCGGCCTCCCCAGTGACCGGGATGCGGCGCTGGCCGGCCGGGCACGCCGTCGGCTGGCGTCATGGATCGAAGGGACGGATCCTGTGCCCGCACGATTCGGTACCGCGGTGGAGCCCGTCGAAATTCCCACCTCCGCGATGCGGCTGCTCAAGGAGATCCTGGATCAGATGGCCGACGGCAACGGTGTCGCGCTGTTGCCGATGCACGCCGAACTGACCACGCGACAGGCGGCCGAACTCCTGCAAGTGTCGCGGACGCATCTTGTACAGTTGCTCGACGCGGGACGGATCCCCTGCCGAAAGGTGGGAGCGCACCGGAGGGTCCGCCCCGAGGACATCCTCGCCTACCGCAACGCGACCGAGTCCGGTCGCCGCCAGGCGCTCGACGAAATGACGGCCCGCGATCAGGAACTCGGCCTGCAGTAGACGATGGCCGGCCCCACGGCGTTACTCGACGCCAATGTTCTCTATCCGGCCGGCCTTCGTGATTTCCTGCTTCGGTTGGCGGATCGGCGCTTGTATGCGCCGCTATGGAGCGCCGACATCCATGCGGAATGGATGCGGAATGGATGCGGAACCTCCTCGCCGATCGGCCCCACCTATCCGCCGATACGCTGGAGCGCACACGCGCGGCCATGGACTGGCACTTTCCCGCAGCAGTGGTGACGGGATATGCCGCCCTTGCCGAGATGCTCGATCTACCGGACCCTGGCGATCGCCACGTACTGGCCGCGGCGATACCGGGGCGCGCGGACGTGATCGTGACTTGGAACCTGCGGCACTTCCCTGCCGACCGTCTCGCGTCCAGCGTCCTCGCGGCACGCAGCCCCGACGCGTTTATCGCGGGTCTGTTCGAGACCGGTCCCGAAGAGGTCGTGGCGGCCGTGCGCGGGCATCGCGCGGCGCTGAGAAACCCGCCGCGCTCAGCATCGGATCACTTGACCGCCCTCGAACGCGTCGGGCTGGCGAGGACGGCCGCGCTGCTCCGACCGCACGTGGGCGCCATTTGATCGGCGCGCGCCCCGTACGCAGAGGTCCAAGGCTGGATAGCCGCGCCCGCGCCCGGTATGTTCGGAATATTCCCACAGGCGACCGGCCGCCGATGTGCGGACCGTTCCGGTAAAGTGGAACACTGGCACGGACCGGACCTCGATCGGATGCCGGTCTCCGTATCGCGCCCGCGCAACAGGTGACAGGAACGATGTCGAAGACAGACAGCTTCGCGGGGACGACGGTCTCCCGCTCTCCGGTTTACGGCACGAGGGGCATGGTGGTCTCCGGCCATTCTCTGGCTTCGCTCGCCGGGCTCCGCACCCTCGAACGCGGCGGCTCGATGGTGGACGCGATGATTGCCTGCTCCGCCGCGCTCTCGGTGGTGGTGCCGCAGGCGACCTCGCTCGGCGGCGATGCGTTCATCCTCTATCACCGGGCGGAGGACGGGCGGACCATCGGCATGAACGCGTCCGGCCACGCGCCCGCAGGCGCGACGCTCGATGTCTACGAGGCGGGAATCCCGCACCGGGGGCCGCTCGCCTTCAGCGTGCCGGGGATGATCCGGGGCTGGGAGCGGATGCACGAGCGTTACGGCAAGCTCCCCTGGGCCGATCTCTTCGCCGACGCTGCGGCGCTGGCCGAGGCCCACCCGCTGTCGCGCGTCCTCGCCGGCGCGCTCAACCTCTTCCGCGAGGACGTCGAGGGCGACGCCGGCTGCCGCGACGTCTACTACCCGGACGGCAAGCCGCTGCCGGCGGGCGCGATCGTGCGCCAGCCGGCGCTTGCTCGCACGGTGGGTCTGATCGCCGAGCACGGGAGTTCGGTCTTCTACGAGGGCGAGATCGCGCAATCTATCGCCGCGTCCGCCCGGGCGCAGGGCGGGGTGGTCGCGGCCGACGACTTCGTCGGTTACGAGCCGGAATGGGTCGAGCCCGTGGAATCGGGCTACCGCGGGCTCACCATCCGGGTCATGCCGCCCAACTCCTACGGCGTGCTGATGCTGATGCAGCTCAACGCGCTCGACGGCGTGGACCCGGCGGAATTGAGCGGCGACGAGAGCAGGCGTCTCGCCTACCTGATGCGCGCCCAGCGCGCAGCTTTCGCCGCCGGGCAGAAGCACATCGCCGATCCGCGCACGAACCCCGCGCCGATCGACCGCCTGCTGGGCGACGAGACGACGGCGGCGCTGCGCGCAGAAGTGATGGGAGCCGCGCAACCCGCGCCCGCCATGGCCCATCCCGCCGCCGGCACCTCCTGCATCACGATCGCCGACGGCGAGGGCGATGGGATATCGGTGGTGCAGAGCGTGTTCCACGTCTTCGGCAGCGCGTTCCTCGACCCCGGCACCGGCATCCTGATGAATAACCGGATGACCGGCTTCAGCATCGATCCGGAGAGCGCCAACGTGCTGGCGCCCAACAAGCGCCCCGCGCACACCCTCAACCCGGTGGCGGTCCTCGACGGCGACAGGGTTCGCTACCTGCTGACCACGCCGGGCGGGCCGAGCCAGACGCTGTCCCACGTCCAGATCCTCAACAACCTGGTCGACCGGGGCATGGAGCTGACGGCGGCCATCGAGGCGCCGCGCTGGTCGATTACCCTGCAGGGCGAGACACTGCTCGACGAAGAGTTCGACGACGGCGTCGCCGACCGGCTGGCCGACGAAGGCTTCACCGTCAAGCGGGCCGCGGGCGCGGCCTATTTCGGGTCCGCCAAGGTGATCGAGGTCGCCAAGGACGGCGTGCTGATGGGAGCCGCCGACAGGCGCCGCGAGGCCTTCGCGGTCGGCGCCTGATGGCCGCGCCCGCCGACCTCGCGATCATCCGGGGCAAGGTGATCGCGGTCGACGCCAAGGGCACGATCGCGGAGGCCGTCGCGGTCGCCGGGGACAGGATCGCGGGCATCGGCTCCGCCGCCGAGATCGAACCGCTCATCGGTCCGGAAACCGTCCGGATAGACGCCCGGGGCCGCGCGGTCGTGCCGGGACTGATCGACGGCCATGCCCATTTGGACCGCGAGGGGCTGAAACCGGTCTTTCCCTCGCTCGCGGGCTGCCGATCCATCGACGATGTCCTGGCGCGCATCGAGGCGCTCGTCGCGGACGCCGAGCCCGGCGAGTGGATCGTCACCATGCCCATCGGCGAGCCGCCCTATTACTGGGACGTGCCCGACAATCTCGCCGAAAAGCGCTTCCCGACGCGCTGGGAGCTGGACGGCGTATCGCCCGACAACCCGGTCTATATCCGGCCGATCTGGGGCTTCTGGCGCCACATCCTGCCGCTCACCTCGGTCGCCAATTCGGCCGCGCTCGCCGCCGCGGGAATCGGGCGCGACACGCCCGACCCGTCCCCCTCCATCGAGATCGAACGCGACCCCGGCACCGGGGAGCCCAACGGCATAATCCACGAGCACACCTACATGCCGGTGATGGAGCTCAGCCATTTCAACCGGGCGCCCCGCTTCACCCATTCGGACCGGGTCGCGGGCATCAAGGCGGCGATGGCGATCTACAACCGGACCGGGACAACCAGCATCTTCGAGGAGCACGGCGCCGCGCAGGAGCTGATCCAGGCCTATCAAGCGGTAAACGCGGCGGGCGAGGCGACGGTCCGCGCCAACCTCGTCTTCAGCCCGTCCTGGGGACCGGAGCGCGACATCGACTACACCCACGCCCTGCGCTCATGGTCCGGCTGGCTCCGTGGCCGGGGGCTCGGCGACGACTGGCTGGCGGTGGGCGGTCTCTATACCGAGTTCGGCTTCGACGCGGACGCGCTGCTCCGGGCGCGGGCCTCCCCCTATACCGGCTGGTCGGGGTTCAACTACGATTGCGGCGTGCCGCGCGACCGCATGGTCGACTTCCTGGTCGAAGCCGCCCGCAACGGCATCCGCATCTGCGCGATATGGTCGGACTTCCTGCCGCTGTTCGAGGAAGTCGACAGGCGGGTGCCCATCGGCGACATGCGCTGGGTGCTGGGCCACATCAACACGCTGAGTCCGGACGAGATCCGGCGCGTCGCCGATCTGGGTCTCGTGCTGACCACCCACACCAACCGCTATATCCACAAGCAGTCGCACATCACGCGCGACGAGATCGGCCGCGAGCGCGAGAACGACATCGTGCCGATCAAGGCGCTGCTCGATGCCGGCGTGCATGTCGCGCTCGCCACCGACAACGTGCCGACCAGCCTGTTCTTCCCGGTCTGGCAGTCGATCGCGCGGGAGAACCTGCATACCGGCGAGCGCATCGCCCCCGACCAGGCGCTGTCGCGCGCCGAAGCACTCCGCTGCGCCACCGTCGAGGGCGCCTGGCTTACCTTCGAGGAGGACCGCAAGGGCTCGCTCGAGGAGGGCAAGCTCGCCGATATGGCCGTGCTGTCCGACGACCCGCTCACCTGCCCGGAGGACGCGATCAGGGACATCGTCGCCGAGACCGTCGTGGTCGGAGGCAAAATCGTCCGTGGGGGGTAGACGATGAAGATCGCCGAACTCGACACCCCGGTGCTCCTGGTCGACGCCGACGCCTTCGAACGCAACGTGGCGCGGATGGCCGAGCTCTGCGCCGATGCCGGTGTCGCCTGCCGGCCGCACGCCAAGGCCCACAAGTCGCCCGAGGTCGCGCGGATCCAGATGGAGGCGGGCGCCGTCGGGATGTGCTGTGCCAAGCTGGGGGAGGCCGAGGTGATGTCGGCGGCCGGGATCGAGGACCTCCACATCACCACGCCGGTGGTGGGGGCCTCGAAAATCATGCGCCTGCTCGAGGCCGCCCGGCAGTCGCATGTCTCGGTCGTCGTCGACGACGCGGACAATATCTCGGATCTCGCCGCCGGGGCGCAAACGGCCGGATTGAGGCTCGACGTGCTGGTCGAGGTCGACGTGGGGCAGGGCCGTTGCGGGGTCCCGCCCGGACCGCGCGCGGCCGAGCTCGCCCGGCTGATCGACGGCCATCCCTGGCTCCATTTCCGCGGGCTCCAGGCCTATCATGGCCCGATCCAGATGCGGGGAGATGTCGCGGAACGTCGCGCGGGCGCCGCGGAGGCGCTGGAGAAGGCCGAGCTGTCCGCCCGGCCGATCCGCGAGGCCGGGCTGGAGATCGAGGTGCTGACCGGCGGCGGCACCGGCACTTCCGCTATCGACGCCGCGGCCGGCGGGCTCACCGAGCTTCAGCCGGGCTCCTACATCTTCATGGACACCAACTACAGCGCCATCGGGTGGGAGGGCGCGCCGGCGCCGCCCTTCGAGAACGCGCTCACCCTCCTTGCCGGCGTGCTCAGCAAGCCCGCCCCCGGCCGCGCGATCCTCGATTCCGGCATGAAGGCGATCAGCGGCGACGGCGGTGCGCCGCGCGCGCCCGGTTATCCCGAGGCGGAATTCCGCTTCGCCGGCGACGAGCACGGCCAGCTTTCCTTCCCCGGCGAGGCGCCGCTCGAGGTGGGCGACAAGGTGACCCTGCTGCCGAGCCACTGCGACACCACGGTCAACCTCCACGACCGCTTCATCGTTACCCGCGGGGACGAGGTGGAGGGGGTCTGGGAAATCGCCGCGCGAGGGCGCTCTCAGTAGACGGCCGGGCGTCGATCGGAGCGCGGCGCGACGCGTGCGCGGTCCGACGGGGCCGCCGCCGAGACCGCCGAATGTCGTCTTATCCGCTCACGCGGCGTCGGACTGCGGCAGGTCGGTGCCCGCCGACGAGCCGGCTCCGACGACTTTGACGCTGTCGGTCTCCGGTTCGTAGGTCAGCGTGTCGACCTTGAACAGGTCGGCGCCCGTGACCCGAATGAACCCGGCCTCGTCCTCGAAATGGATCTGGTGGATTTCATGCGGGCCGAACTTGCCGACCTGGCCCGGTTCGAGCCGGTAGGCCCGGGTCCGTTCGATCTTCGCGTGGCCCTCCTTCGAACCGTCGTCGGTACGGCGGTATTCCGTCATGTCGGTCACGTTCCAGGCCTGGCCGTAGATCGCCCAGGACGCGCCGTGATCGTGCGGCGGAGAGGTTCGGCCACCGACGCTCTTGTGGGCATAGACGATGAAGCCCTTTTCGGGGTCCTTGTAGAGTTCCCGAATGCCGAAATCGAACTTCGGATCGCATTCCCGGGCCACGAAATCCGGGTTGTCGCGAATGAGCCGTTCGAGATTCGACCGGATCCGCTCAAGATCGGCGACACCGTCCGGACCGTAAGCGCGCCTGTTGTCGGCGCAAAACTCTTCGAAGCTGTATGTCATGGCGGTTCCCTTCCATGAGCGACCGGGATTGGCCGGCGATCATGCTGCGATGCGCCGAATATTCACTCCCCGGAAGCCGGGAATGTCAATGGGTTCGAACGCCTTCAGAACGATCGAAGGCGCTCTTCATCGGGCCGCGGTATGATGGGCCGGGCATTTCGGGCCGCGAGAGCGGTTCCCCGTCCCGCGGTGCGTTGCGATAACGGTTATGGACATTGGACATGGATGAGTTCGCTCACCAAGAAATCGCCGTGCCGATCGGGCCGGCCGACGTAAGCGCGGAAGAATGGAACGCCCGTGTCGACCTGGCCGCCGCGTTTCGCGTCGCCGCCCACTTCGGCTGGAACGATACGATTTACAATCACTTCTCCGCGCGAGTGGTCGATGCCCCGGCGACCATGGTGATGAACCCGATGGGGATCGACTGGCACGAGGTGACGGCATCCAGCCTGATCAAGTCCGATTTCGAGGGCAACGATCTCTCCGACAGCCCTCTCGCCCTGGCGCCCGCGGGACGCAACTTCCACAGCGCCATATTCCGGCTGCGGCCCGACATCGGCTGCGTTCTGCACATCCATCCCGTCGCGGGCGTCGTCGTTTCCGCGCTGGAAGAGCCCTTGCTGCCGATCGATCAAAGCTCCGCGCTACTACAGGGCAAGGTCTCGTATCACGGCTACGAAGGCCTTGCCGAGGAGGCCGATGAGGGCCCGCGGATCGTCGACGATCTGGGCGAGAACAGGCTGCTGATCATGCGCAACCACGGCCTGTTGACCGTCGGGCGCACCATCGGCGAGGCCTTCGCGGGAATGCACATGCTGGTCGACGCCTGCGAGGCCCAGGTCCGGCTGTTCGCGACAGGCCGGCAGGTCAGCGTACTCCCCCAAGATCTGTGCCGTCGCGTGCAGGAGCAGGTCGCCCGACGGCGCGACGACGCAACGCCCGGCGGCGGGCTTGAATGGAGGATGTACCGCCGCCTCGCGCTTCGCCTCGATCCGGGCTTCCGGACCTAGCGTCCGAGAGCGACGTCGACGATCGCCGTCTGTCCGCGCTCCACCCTCGCCAGACCGTCCGCCAGCGTTTCCGCCAGCTCGTCGGGGCCCTCGACCCGCACGCCATGTGCGCCGAATGCCGCCGCGAGATGACGGTAGTCGGGCGCGGCGATCTGCAGGCCGTCGAATGCGTTTTCCGCGACCGCCACGCCGTCGGGGTAAGAGCGTTCGTGCTCCCACTGCATGGCCGCGTAGCGGCCGTTGTCGAACACGACGATCAGGATCGGCAGGCCGTAATCCCGGGCGGCGCCGAGACTCTGCACGACCGGATTGTAGAGCAGCCCGCCATCGCCCATCAGCGCGACCACCGGCCGCTCTGGCGCGGCGAGTTTCAACCCGAGCGCCAGGCCCAGACCCTGCCCCAGCCCGCCGCGCGAAGTGAAGTAGCTCTTGGCCCGGCTCCATTCCAGGTGAGCCCGGATCATCCCGCCGTGAAGCGTGGTTTCGTCGACATAGATCGCTTGTTCCGGAACGGCACGGTTGAGCGATTCGATGAGCCACAGGGGGTCGATGGGCGCGGTCCTGCGAGTCTCTTCGCGGCGACGGTGGAGCGTTTCAACCAGCGACTGGTGTTCGGCGTACAACCTTTCGCGGCGCACCTCGATCTTTCGTTCGTCCACCGGCAGGGTATCCAGCGCGCCGAGGAGCTGTTCCAGGGTGCGCGCCGCATCCCCTTCGAGATAGAGATCGGCGGACAGGTTCTGAAACGCCATGTGCGGCCGGTGCGGGTTCTCGTCGATGCTCACCACGGTGGCGGCGGGCGGGCGGTTCCGCGTCGGGTACCACGGTGCGCGCGTCCGGATTGCGAGAACGAGATCGACATCCCCGGGGAACCGATCGGGACTCATCCCCTGATAGAGGCCGTCGGTCTTGTCGAAATTGGCGGACGCCGAAGACGCCCCGTCGAAGACGGCGACAGCCATCCGCTCGGCGAGGCGCGCAAGCGCTTCGAACCCGCGCTCGCTTGCGCCGAGCGTTTCGGCGACGACGACGGGATTTTCGGCCTCGACCAGGAGGCGGGCGGCTTTCTCGACGTCCTCGGCCGCGGACTGCACGGGCGAAGGGGCGGCGACGTCCCGGACGGCATCCGGAGCCTCCCACTCCGCCAGCATCGTTTCGTAAGGGATACTCAGATAGGTCGGCCCCCGGGGAACGCGCTGGGCGATTTCTCCCGCCCGTACGACCGACTGGTAGACCGTGTGCGGCGAGGAAACATGGGTTGCCCACTTCGCAATCGGCGCGACGAGGGATTGCGTGCCGCCGACCACGCTCAGGTTGCGCAGCCACTGGCCGCCCGGATCGAAATCGGGATCTTCGCCATAGGACGACGATTCGCCCGAGAGCACGACCAGCGGAACCTCCCAATGGGTCGCGCCCATGATACCCATCGCGCCCTGGAGCAGACCCGCCCCGGCGTGGAGCATCACCGCTTGGAGCCGCTCCGTGGCGAGCGCATAGCCGATCGCCATGTCGACGGCGAGCGTCTCGTGCCAGCAATCGAGGAATCGGGGACCCTCGGAATTGGCGCGGTTTTGCCGCGCGACGGCTTCCCAGACCGGGCCGAGCTCGGAACCGGGCGAAGACATGATGCAGTCGACCCGCAAGCGCCTGAGCGCCTCAAGCACGGCTTCGCCGATATCTGCGCGATTGGTCATCTGGCGTCCTTTCGAGACCGGACCGGTTTCCTAGCCCAGGCGCATCAGCGCCGGCAGCCAGGTCACCGCGCCCGGAACGAGCATCAGCACGATAAGCAGCGCGATCTCGAGCAAGATGAAGGGCGCGACGGCAAGGTAGATCTGCTGCATCGTGGTGTCCTTGGGCGCGACGCTCTTCATGACGAAGAGGAGCAGGCCGAAGGGCGGCGTCGTCTGGCCGATTTCGAGCGCCAGCAGCATCAGGACCCCGAACCAGATCAGGTCGAAACCCGCGAAATGCGCCAGCGGGACGAAGAAGGGCAGCGTGATCAACATGATGCTGAGCGGGTCCATGATGCAGCCCAGGATGAGAGTGATCGCCATCATCCCCGCGATCAGCACCAGCGGCGACGGCTCGACCAGACGCATCAGACCGAGCAGTCCGGATGTCGCACCGGAAAATGCCAGGATCTGCGAAAACGTAAGGGACGCGGCGATGATGAACAGGACCATGACCGCGATCCGGCCGGTCTCCCGCACGGCGGTCAGGAACGACGCCCAGGTGAAGGAGCGATAGGCCATCGCCGCGATCACCGCGCCGATGGCGCCGCACGAGGCCGATTCCGTCGGCGTCGCGAAGCCGGCAAGAATGCTCCCGATCACCAGCAGGAACAGCCCGAACAGGGGAACTACGTAGATCAGAAAGGGCCTGACGCGCTCCCGAAAGCTCATTCGCGGCAGATCGTAGGCGGGCGCAAGCGAGGGATCGAACCGGCATCGCAGGATGACGTACGAAAAATGGGTGCACGCCATCAGGAAGCCCGGCACCGCGCCGGCGATGAGAATTCCCGCGATCGAGATCTCCGCGAGGCTGCCCAGCAGAATCGCGAGCCCCGACGGCGGGATGAGCATCGCGATGCCGCCGGTGCCGAGGATGGGACCCATCGTCATCGACCAGTGATAGCCGCGCCGGCGCATTTCCGGCATCAGGGTGGAGCCCAGCATCGCCGTATTCGCCATCGTCGAGCCGGACAGCGCGGAAAACGTGGTCCCGCCGATCACCGCGACCAGACAAAGCCGGCCCGGCACCCGGGCGATCAGCCGGTCGATGGCGTCGATCGCGCGGACCGCGACGCCGGAGTGGTAGAGGACCTCGCCCATCAACAGGAAGCACACGACCGGCGCGAGCGGGAACTTTCCCACCGCTTCGACCGTGTTCCGGACCCACTGGATCAGGCCGGGCTCGCCGCCGAAAAAGATCGTCGCGCCGACGATATTGGCCCCGAAGAACGCGAACGCGACCGGAACGCCCATCAGCATCAGGGCGATGGACAGGCCGACAAGGAGCAGCAGCGCCAGATACCATTCCATCGCTACAGCCCCTCGCGGCGCGGATCGCCGCGGCGCATTTCGCCGTCTTCGCCCCGGACGACGTCGCGAAGCCGGCGTACGCACTCGATGCAGAGGAGCAGGGCGGCCACGGGCAGCACCGCGAGCAGCCACCATTCGCGGATTGTGAAGGTCTTGACCAGGGCGTAGTTCTCGGCGCGCGAGAGGAGCGCCGCCCGGACGCCGTAGTAGAAAAAGATCGCACAGATGACGAGCAGCAGGATACCGGCGAGGATCGCGAGGTAACGCCTCGGACGCGGCGGCAGGACGCCCGGAACGATGTCCACCGTAACGTGCCGGCCCAGGCGAAGGACGTAGGCTGTCCCGACGAAAGTCAGCAGGAACAGGCCGTACTCGACGACCTCGATCATCCACTCGATGCTTCCGACGCCGATGTTGCGCAGCACGACATCGACGGCGATCCCGCAGACGACGAGCACGACGATGACGCCGGGAATTTCGCCGCATGCGCGCAGCAGCCCGTCATGGGCGCGGCGGAGGTGATGCGTCATCGCCAAATCGATCCGGGCCGGCCCGCGGACGAGAACCGTCCTGCGCCCGGCCGGTGCCGGGCGCCGGAACGGAGGCGTGCTAGTCGGTCACCAGCGGCTTCAGCGTGCCGGTGAACTCGGGCCCCGTTTTCATCGCCGCGCCCCAGATCGCATCCTGGGACATCCTGGCCAGCCGGTCCGCCTCCGCCTTGGGCAGCTCGACAAGCTCAAGCCCGAGCTCGAGCAGCTTCGCGCCCATCTCGTCGTTCTTACGGAAGAAATCCTGGTTGACCTGACCCTCGATAAAGAGTCCCATCCCCTCCATGAAACTCCGTTGAGCGTCGTTCATGCGCTTCCACGCGCCCAGATTGACAAGCACCATGACGGCCGGGTTGTAGACGCCCGGATCGACGCGGTATTTGACGACCTTGTAAAGCCGTGTGGGCAAGACGAAGTTGAACGGCAACACAAAACCTTCCACCACGCCCCGTTCGGTCGCGGTGTATATCTGGCCCAACCCCATCGACACGCCGTCGGCTCCTAGATCCTGAATCAGCTGGCGGGTCGCCGGCGAACGTCGGATCCTGAGACCCTTGAAATCGCCGAGCGTGCCAACCTTCTTCTTGAGGAAGAAGTGATGCGGCGCGCCCCATCCGAACTGCGCGAGGAAGTGTATGTTCGTCTTCTTGGCGAAAACCTCGCGCAGATATTTGTAGGCGCCCGCCTTGCGTTGTTCGGCGGGCGGACGCGTCGTTGCGTTCAGAACTTCCGATCCCGGTATGAGATTGTTGCACCAGCTGACCGGAAACGCCGCGATCTGGACGATCCCGTTCTTGACCACGTTGCACCATTGCTGGCGCGAAACCGTCTCCGGACCGACGACCTTGGGGATCTGCACGACCCCCTTGCCCTTCCGGTTCACCTCGTCGACGAACCGTTGCCAGCCCACGCCGTAAAGCGACCGCTTCGCGGCCGTGAAGAATCCCGCGTTGAGGTCCATCGCGGCAGACGCTGCCACGCCGCCGGCCATTGGCGCCGATAGCGCCGCCAGTATCGCCGCGACGCCCAATTGCCTCGTAAGTCCGGTTCGTGACGCTTTGTGCATTTTCTCCTCCCTTTCTCTTGCGTTGCGTATTCCTTCGACCGGGATCCGGCGGACGCCTTCAAAAGGCGTTCGCCAGGACGCGATCGGCCGCCCGCGCGCCCGCCACACGCCCCGAGGCGAGCGCCCATCCGAGCGCATGGCCATGACCGCCGAAATAATGAATCCAGCCCGCGCAGGCGCCGGCCGCGTAGAGGCCCGGGATGGGATCGCCGTCGACGGAGAGGACCCGCATCTCTTCGTCGATCGCCAACCCCGCGCCGTCGATCATGAGGTAATTGCGCAGCGGGCCGAGGACGAAATAAGGCGGTTGCGCGAGGCTCGCGCCGCTGGCCCGGAGGTCCGTGGTCTTGCAGCCCACGAGCTCTGCTATGCCGTCGAGCGTGTCGGTCTCCGCGTACCACTCGAGTGCCTTGCAGTCCTCGAGATAGAAATATCCGACGGTGGGCGCCGTCGCGATATAGGGCTTGCCCGTCCGTTTCCAGCCGTCGCGGCCGGGGCCGACATCGTCGGCGGCGGAGGCCAGGCGAGCGGCGACCGCGGAGTCGAAGACGATGAAGATATCCTCCGGCTCCTCGACCTCGGCTTGCGGGGAAGGATGGGTGCGCCCCGAACGACCGATCCGGACCGCGCCCGCGGCGTAGAAATCCGCCGCGGGCTCCACATGGGGAGCATCGACGAAGCGGCATTGCGGCGCGGGCGGGCGCTGAGGCGGGTTCATTCGCGCACCGGCGCGCATCGCCATTTTCTGAACTTCTCCCGAGGCGAAGCTGCGAAAGACCTCACCCTCCACCGCTGTGCCCGTTAGCGCCTCGATCAGCGCGAAATCCGCGGCGCTGTCGCCCGCGGCCAAGACCGCCGTCCCGGCGCGGATGTGCCGGCTCTCGCCGTTTCGCTCGCAGACGACTCCCGAAACCCGTCCGGCGTGATCGAGGATCAGATCCTTCGCCGGGCTTTCCCTTACGATCCTGACGCCCAGCTCGCGGCAGCCTTTTTCGAGCGCTGCGACGATGGCGCCGCCGTCCGGCACGACATTGTGCAGTCTCGGGGTTCGGTGCGGCTTTTCCGGGTGGGGCCCCCTGAACTCCACGCCGAGCGCCGTCAGCTGTTCGAAGGTTTCCGGAGACCGTTCGATCAGGAACCGGGCCTTCTCCTCCTCGAGCCGGGCGCCCGTCCTGTCGAAATAATCCCTCAGCTCCGCCAGATGATCTTCGTGGCGGTCGTCGATCCCGGCTTGCTTCTGAAATTCGGTTTGGGAGGCGGTCAGGATGCCCATCGCCAGTGCGGTCTTGCCGCCGAGAGCCGCTTCGCGCTCGAACAGACCCACCTCGACCCCCTTCTCGGCGGCGACGAGGGCCGCCATGAGTCCCGCGCCGCCGCCGCCGATGACGACGGCATCCACGGCGTCGTCCCAGATCGTCCGCGAGAGATGCAACGGACCGCTCATTCCGGGACCTGTTTGCCCCGGCCGCCCTCGGCCAGCGCGCCCGGGATCGCGGCGGCGGTCTCGACCGAGCCGATGCCGGGCCGGCTCTCCCCCTCTGCTGCCATCCCGCCCCTCGACAGCTCCCCGTTGACTCATAAAATATAACCGATCATATTTACTATGACAAGAAATCGCCGTTGACCGATCTGTCCCCGCTTCCCCGACCGTCATGCCCGGAGTCGTGCCACTGCTGTCCGGTTTAATTCCCGTGGACCGAGTGCAAGGCTTGGGCACGCGCGGGTTATCGACCGCTCGGTCGGATCGATGCCCGGATCGCGCCACGCCGCGCCGCCCGTCGTCGTTGCCCGCTCTTGCCTCCCTCGTCATTTCGACCGGAGCGCGAAATGACGAGAGGGCGGAGACGGTCTTCCGTATCGGCGCGGAGCCCGGTCCGAAATTTAACCGGACAGCAGTGGCACGAGTCCGGCGTGACGATACCAGGGTAGGCGCCGCGTCGACCGTGACGGGCGGTAGGAGAGATGCGCGTCCGCCGAGCCGGTCCGGGATCTTCCGGAAGGCCACCGTCGGTGCCGGCATCCTTGTTTCCGCGCGGGAACGGGTAGGCTACGATGTGCCGGTTGTTACGGCGTGTGCGTTGCGTATCCAGTCCCGGACGTAAATCGCAAAGCGAGGAATGAGATATGAGCATCGCCAAGACGCTACTCATGGTTGCCACGGGGCTCGTCTTCGCCACGGGCGTGGCGGCCCAGACGGTGATCAAGATCGGGCACGACCAGCCCGAGCACAGCACCCACCACCAGGCCGTGCTCAAGTGGAAGCAGGCCGTAGAAACGCGCAGCAAGGGCGCCTACAAGGTGGAGGCCTTCCCGGCCATGACGCTCGGTTCGGGCGTGCAGATGGTCGAGCAGGTGCAGGCCGGAGCGATCCAGGCGGTCGCCGTTCCCTCGGCCTGGATCGCCCCCATCGTGCCGGACGTCCAGGTGCTCGACCTGCCCTTCCTGTTTCCCAGCCGCGAGGTGCTCTACAAGGTGGTCGACGGCCCGGTGGGCGTCGAAATCCTCAAGCCTCTCAACAAGGCCAATCTGCAGGGCATCGCCTTTTGGGAGAGCGGCTTCAAGCAGTTCACCGGCAATTTCCCGATCCGCCAGCCCAAGGACTACGAAGGCCACAAGATCCGCACCATGCCCGCACCGGTGATCATGGAGCAGTTCAAGGCGTTCGGCGCCTCGCCGGTGGCGATCGATTTCAAGGAGCTCTACAACGCCCTGCAGCAGAAGGTGGTCGACGGCCAGGAGAACCCGATCGCCACGATCGCGCTCATGCGGTTCTTCGAGGTCCAGAAATACCTGACGCTGAGCGACCACGGCTTCATCGCCTACATCTTCATGATGAACAAGGCGTTCCTCGACGGCCAGCCGGCCGACATGCGGGAGATCCTGGTCGACGAGGCGCGCGCCGCCGGGCGTTTCCAGCGCGATATCATCGCCAAGAGCGAGGCCGGCCACCTCGAGACCTTCCGCAAGGCGGGCGTCGAGATCATCGAGCTCTCGCCCGAGCAGCGGGCGATGTTCCAGAAGGCCTCGGGGCGGGTCTATGACTGGTACGCCGAGAAGAAGGGCGTGGCGACCCTCAACCTGATCCGCGAGGCGGTCAAGTCCGTCACGATGAAATAGCCGGCGGCGGCTGGGCGGCGTCCCGCGACGGCGGTGCGGTGGAGCGGAGCGCCAGGGTGATCGGGTCGGTCTTAGCGCGGCTCGACCGGGCGCTCGGCCTCTGCGAAGCGGCCTTCGTCGCCCTGACGATGGCGGCGGCGAGCATCCTCCTGTTCGTCAACGTCATCCTGCGCTACGTGTTCCTGTCGGCGCTGTCGTGGGCCGAAGAGGTCACGATGTATCTCATCGTGTGGCTGGTCTTCGTCGGCGGCAGCGTCACGCTGCGGATGTTCGGCCACATTTCGATCGACCTGCTGCCGCTCGCTTTGCCGCCGGGCGGCCAGCGCCGGCTGAAGCTCGCCGTCTCGGCCGCGATGCTCGTCTTCTTCGCGGCCTTCTTCTATTACAGCGGGCAACACACCCTGCGGGTGATGGCGACGGGCCAGCTCACCCCGGTCCTCGAAGCGCCGATGTGGCTGACCTATCTTGCGATGCCGGTGGGCAGCCTGCTGATGGGCATCCGGACGGCCCAGATTCTCTACCGCACGGCCTCGGCCGCGGGCGATGACACGTCGGGCACGACGACGCTCGCCGACTGACGCCCCGAACCGGGCGCGTCCGCGCGGAGCCGCCGGATGACGGCCGCGCTCGTCTTCGGGCTGCTCGCGCTCGGCCTGTTCCTCAGCGTACCGATGTTCATCGTGCTGACCGGCACGGCGTTCGTCGTCTTCGCGCTGACCACGCCGATCCCGCTCTCCATCCTGCCGCAGCGCGTGTTCGCCGGGATCGAGAATTTTCCGCTGATGGCGATCCCGTTCTTCGTGCTGGCCGCCAACATCATGGGCAAGGGCGGGCTTTCGGCGCGGCTGGTGCGGTTCATCGAGTCGCTGGTCGGCCACCTGCCCGGCGGGCTCGGCGTGACGGTGGTGCTGACCTGCGTGCTGTTCGCCTCGATCACCGGTTCCAGCGCGTCCACCATCGTCGCCGTCGGCGGGATCCTGTACCCGGCGCTGGTGCAGGCGGGCTACTCGGAGCGCTTCTCGATCGGCGTGATCACCTGCTCGGCCCTGATCGGCATGATCATCCCGCCGAGCAACGCGATGATCGTGTTCGGCGCGGTCGCCGGGGTGTCGATCGGCGCCCTGTTCATGGCCGGGATCGGCGCGGGCGCGGTGTTCGCGCTGCTCTACGGGGTCTATTGCGTCGTCTGGTCCATCGCCAACCGGGTGGAGCGCCGCCCACGCGCGACGCTCGAAGAGCGCTGGCGGGCAACGCGCGAGGTGGCGTGGGGCATCGGCCTGCCGATCGTCATCGTCGGCGGCATCTATGGCGGCGTGTTCACGCCGACCGAGGCGGCCGCGGTCTCGGTGGTCTACGCCGCCTTCGTCTGCGTGCTGGTGTACCGCGAGCTCGACCTGCGCGGGCTCATGCTGGTCTGTCTGGAAGCCGGGGTGATCAGCGCGCGCATCCTCATCATGGTGGGCGCGGCGAGCCTGCTGTCCTGGCTGTTCACCCTGTCCGGCATCACCCGCGACATCGTCGCGCCCTTCGCCGACCTCAAGGAGTCGCCGGGGATCGTGCTGCTGCTGGCGAACGGGCTCTTTCTGGTCTCCGGCATGTTCATCGACGTGTTCTCTAACATCCTGATCCTGGTGCCGATCCTGCTCGGCACGGTGACCGCGGCCGGCATCAACGGCGTCCATTTCGGCATCGTCACCTCGGTCAATGTCGATATCGGCAACATCACCCCGCCCTTCGGCTTCAACCTGTTCATCGCGAGCGGCACGTTCAACAAACCCTATCTAACCGTGCTGCGGGCGGTGCTGCCGTGGCTTGCCATCGCCTTGTTCTGCCTCGCCATCGTCACCTACGTGCCGGAGATCAGCCTCTGGCTGCCGAGGCAACTCTACCCGCAGATGTCCTGAGCGGGGCGTCCTTCGACAGGCCGCTCGCGTCAGGCGTCGGGCTTGCGGTTGCTCCAGAAATGCTCGGCGCGGCGGGCGAGGCGTTCGTCGAGCCAGCGCTTCGCGCGGGCGCCGTCGCCGCTCCTGAGCGCCGCCTCGAGCAACGTGTCGTGGAACGCGTCGCGCTGGGTCTTGCTGCCGCCGAGCCGGATAATCTCGTCCCAGATCGGCTCGGTCTTCGCGACGACCCGGTCCCACTCGCCCCGGACGAAGGCGTGCTGCGCCTCGTTGAGGGGGATCACCACCCGCTCCCAGATGTCGTTTCCGGACGCCCGGCCGCGCGCGCGCAGGATGTCGAGATGCCGCTCCGCGGTCTCCCAGTCGCGCCCGCCCGCGAGCGCCATGCCGACATGCGAATGGTGGAACGGCGAATCCTCGGGCCGGTCGAGCTGATCCCTGAGGATGTCGACGAAGGGCTGCCAGCGTTCGCCGACATCCATGCCGAAGAGTTCGAAGCGCCACAGCGTCGACACCGTGTTGCGCAGGTCCAGCCCGCGCGGCGACGGCTCGCGCTCGAACCAGTCGCGGCACATCTCCGAGGCCGCGTCGTAGCCGCCGACCGCGACCCGGAACAGCACCAGATGCCACAGCATGTGGTTGCGGTAGTAGTTCATGTGGACGCAGGCATCGAGCGCCGGCGGCACCCGCTCCAGCGCCTCGTCGTAGGCCTCGAGGTCGTAGAGGGCGTGCGTCAGCGCGTGAACGCCCCAGGTATCCTCGGGATTTTGCGAGATGCAGCGCTCGGCCCAGCGCACCGCCTCCTCTCCCTCTCCCTGCTCCTCCAGGACGAAGGCGAGGAAGCCGTGCACGAAGGAATCCTCGGGCAGCGCCGTCAGCAGCGTCTCCGACAGTTCCCGCATGTCGGCGAAGCGCCCCTGGAAGAACCACATCAGATAGAGCCGCTGCGCGATCGCGAGGTCCGCCGGCCAGGCGCCGAGATGGGCGCGCATCGCCGCCTCGGCGTCGCGGGGCCGCAGGTTCACATAGTGGTCGAGCGCGGCCACCAGGCTTCGTTCGCGCTCCGAACCCGTGCCGGCGGCTTCCCGGGCCGCCGACATGGCGGCACGCGCCTCGGCGAATTCCTCCTCGACGAAATGGGCTACCGCGAGCCCGGCATGGGCGGCGGCGAGCCCGGAATCCCCGGCCACCGCGTCGCGGAAGCAATCCACCGTGCGTCGGTCCCACGACAGCAACCCGTCGACGCCCCGGTCGAACGCGGCGGCGGCGTCGGACGAACCGGTCGACAGGGGAAGCCGATAGGCATCGAGCTGCATGATGTCGTCCCCGCCGATTTGCTGTAGTCTGAATCAGTTTAGCGGCGCCCGAAAAAGGCGATCAAGCAGGATGGCGGCCGGCCGCGCGCCGCCGTACGGCCGCGGGGAGGTGTCGCGATGGATGGGTTGATCGGCTCGGCCCGGCTTTACGAATGGTCGCCCGGCCTCGCGGCCGCCTGGGGCGACCTGCTGCGCTGGGTGAGCGAGACGGCCGGCGTCGCCTACGAGGTTATTCCGCGCGACGTGCCGATGGGGCTCGACGAGCTTTGGGCGCGCGGCGACATGGGCTGCGTCGCGATGTGCGGCTACCCCTGGGCGCTGGCCGTGGAACCGCCCCGCCTGCTCGCCGCCCCGGTGCCCGCGCCGCCGCGCTACGGAGACCGGCCGGCTTATGTGAGCGACTTCGTGGTGCCCGCCGACAGCCCGTTCGAGACCCTGGAAGACACGTTCGGCCACCGCTTCGCCTACTCCACCACGCACTCGCAGTCGGGCTACAACGCGGCGCGCTATCATCTGCTGCCCTACCGGACGGCGGACCGGCCGTCGCTGTTCGGCGAGGTGCTGGGGCCCTATATGCGCCAGGGCGCGGTGCTCGACGCGCTCGCCGCCGGCGAGGCGGATGTCGCCGCGGTCGACGGGTTCGCGCTCGACCTGCTGCGTCATCACGAACCCGATTCGGCAGGCCGCGTGCGCGTGGTCGCCACCACCGAGGCGGCGCCGATCCCGCCCATGGTGACCTCGCTCGCCGCGGTCGACGCGGGCCGACGGCGCCTCGTCGAAGCGCTGCTCGCCGTCGGCGATGCGCCCGGGATGGCGGCGACGAGGGACGCGCTGCTGCTCAGCCGCTTCGAGACGGTGCCGGGCGAGGCGTTCGACGAGCTGATCGACCGCCAGCGCGCGGCCGAGGACGCGGGCTACGCCAGCATCGCCTGACGCCGGCCGGGCGGACGCCCGGCGGAAGTCGCGCCGCCTCGACGGCCCCCTTCAAAGCCGCGCCTCCAGCCAGTCGAGCATCAGCGGCACGTTGTGGGCCCAGGCGTCGTGGGCGCAATGGGCGATACCGCCGTTCTTGGGGTCGTCGTAGATCTTGAGCGTCTTGTCGGCCGCGCCGGTCTCGGCGAACAGGCGTTCCGCGCCCTTGACGTCCATCAGCCGGTCGGGCCGCGGGTGGACGATCAGGGTCGGGCAGGTAATTTTTTCGGCGAGCCCCTCCATGGTGTAGGCCTTGAGCCGCTCCAGCGCCTCTTCGTGGCTGACGCCCCCGAGGAGCCGTCTCAGCGTGGGCTTGAGCCCGTCGTAGAACAAATAGATGTCGTCGAGCAGCGAGTAGCAGCCGCACCAGGCTATCAGCGCCCTCACCCGCTCGTCGAAGGCGGCGACGCGCGGCGCATAGTAGCCCGCCATCGAAATTCCCATCAGGCCGATCCGGTCGGGGTCGACCTCGGGGCGCGACACCAGCCAGTCGATGGAAGCCATGCCGGGGACCTCGTAGTCGGGCCGCGTCGGGATGCCCTTGAGATACATCGACGAGCCGCGCCCCGGCGTGTCCACCAGCAGCATGGCGATGCCGCGCTCGCACATCTGCCTGCCGGAGAAATAGATTTCCTCCGCGTAGGCGTCCGCGCCGCCGATGAAGAACACCGCCGGCCATTTCTTCCCCGGCGCCGGATCGGCCGGGTGGCAGAAATAGCCGTCATAGGTCTCCTCGCCGCAGGCGACCTCGACGATCTCGATCCGGGGCGAATGCAGCTTCGCCGCCTCGCGGAAGCAGGCCTGCGCCTTGGAGAACCGCTCGGCCCGGTCGGCCGCGCGGTCCTCGCCCAGGAACACGTCGGCCATGCGCCAGTACTGGTTGGCATGGAAGAAGTACTTCATCGCCGTCGTGTTCCGCCCGTCGGCGAGCGCCCCGCGCGCAAGGCCCTCGATCCTCTCGGCGAGCCCCACCCACGCCCGTTCCCAGCTGTCGGTGTCGCCCTCCTCGATCTCGCGGCAGCAGCGCGCGATATCGAACACGTCGCCGCCGCCCTGCTGGGCTTCCGCGACCAGACGCAGCGTCTGCGAGCCGAAGGCGTGGCTCGGAAACAGAAAATCGAACACGTCGTTCTCCCTCGATTGGCGCGCCGCCATATTCTCCCTAGACTCGGCCGCGCGCAAATCCGGGGACGGAGAGGGCGATGTTTCTGCGGAACTGCTGGTACGTGGCGGCGTGGAGCCACGAGGTCGGGGAAGAACCGCTGGGCCGCACGCTGCTGAACGATCCGGTCGTGCTGTTTCGCACCGGGGACGGAACGCCGGTCGCGCTGGAGGACCGCTGCTGCCACCGGGCGCTGCCGCTCTCGCTCGGGAGGGTGGAGGGCGGCAATCTGCGCTGCGCCTATCACGGCCTCCTGTTCGATCGCGACGGCGCCTGCGTCGAAGTGCCGGGGCAGACCCGGATGCCGCCCGGAAGCGCGGTCAGGTCCTACCCCCTGGTCGAACGGGCCGGCTGGATATGGATCTGGATGGGGGAGGAGACGCCCGACGAAGGCCTGCTGCCCGACTGGTGGTGGATGGACCGTCCCGACTGGAAGACCGTGCCCGGGAACAACGGGAAGCCCCTCTACTCGCGTTGCAGCCACCGGCTAATCGTCGACAACCTGCTCGACCTCTCGCACCTCGCCTTCGTCCACACCGACACCATCGGCAACGACGAGATCACCCGCTTCCCCTGCCGGACCGAGCGCGAGGCGCGTGCGGTTCGAATGGTGAGGCTGATGCCCGGTGTCGAACCCCCGCCGTTCTACAAGGCGGCCGGCGGGTTCGCGGGCAAGGTCGACCGCTGGCAGATCGTGGACGCGACCCTGCCTTGCTATGTCGACGTCGATGTCGGTTGCACCGAGGTAGGGCGCGGCGCGCTCGACGGCGACCGGGTGCAGGGGACCGCCTTCCACGTCCCCAACTGCCCGACGCCCGAGACCGAGCGCACGACCCACCATTTCTACGCCCATACCCGCCTGTTCCATACCGACAGCGCAGAGATGGACGAGGTGTTCCGCACCGACTTCCTGCGGGTGTTCCACGAGGATCTCGCGATCATGGAAGCCCAGCAGCGCGTGTTCGATTCCCGGCCCGACGCGCCGCTGGTCGACATCAACGTCGACGCGCCCGCGCTCACCTTCAGGCGGATGCACGAAGACGCGCTCAAGGCGGAGGCCGGGGCGAGAACCGCCGCCTGAGCCGACAGGGAGAATGTTCGCATGCCCATGAAGCCGCTCTGGGACCTCGCCGGGGATCTGGCCGAGGGCCGCACGACCTCGGCCGCGCTGACCGCCGAATGCTTCGACCGGATCGACGACCCGGACGGGGAGGGCGCGCGCGCCTTCATCCGCCTGTTCCGGGACGCCGCGATGGATGCGGCGCTCGCTTCCGACCGGGCGCGGGGTCACGGCATCGTCCCTTCGCCGCTCGCCGGGATCCCGGTCTCGATCAAGGACCTCTGCGACGTGCGCGGCTACACCACCCTCGCCGGATCGAAGGCGCTGGAAGGCCGCCCGCCCGCGACCGAGGACGCGCCGGTCGTCGCCCGACTCCGCGCCGCCGGCGCGGTCGTCCTCGGCACCACCAACATGACCGAGTTCGCCTTCGGCGCGCTCGGCCTCAACCCGCACTACGACACGCCGCGCAACCCGTGGGACCGGGCGACGGGGCGTATTCCCGGCGGATCGTCCTCGGGCGCCGCCGTTTCGGTGACCGACGGCATGGCGGCGGTCGCGCTCGGCAGCGACACCGCCGGGTCGGTGCGAATGCCGGCGGGATTCTGCGGCATTACGGGCTTCAAGCCGACCACGGGGCGCATCCCGATCGACGGCCTCGTGCCGCTAGCGGCCACCCTCGACAGCGTCGGCCCGCTCGGCAACAGCGTGCGGTGCTGCGCGCTGGTCGATGCGGTGTTCGCAGGGGAGAAGCCCGAACCGGTCGTCGTCCATCCGGTCGAACGCGCGACGATCGCGGTTCCGAAACGCCTCGTCTGCGACGATCTCGACGAAGCGGTCGCGAGCGGCTTCGAGTCGGCGCTCGACCGCCTGTCCGCGGCCGGCGCAAGGATCGTCGAGATCGAGTTCGCGGAGCTCGACGAGATCGCCCCGCTCAACGCCAGCGGGACCCTGCCGATCATGGAGGGCCATGCCTGGCACCGCGAATTGCTGGCCGAGAGGGGCGACCTCTACGATCCGATCATCGTGCAGCGGCTGCGGGCCGGGGCGGAAATCCCGGCGCACGTCTATCTCGACCTGCTGGCCGCGCGGCGCGACCTCATCGCCCGCGCCGACGCGGTGACCGCGCCCTACGATGCCGTCGCGATGCCGACGCTCGCCTGGGTCGCGCCGCCGATCGCCTCGATCGGGAACAGCGCGGAGGAATGGCTGGCCGCCAACGCGCGCACGCTCCGCAACACCTTCGTCGGCAATTTCCTCGACCGCTGCGCCATCACCATGCCCTCCCACGAGCCCGGCTCCGGGCCGGTCGGCCTGATGCTGATGGGCACCAGAGGCGGCGATGCCGCGCTGCTCAGCCTTGCGGCGGGGGTAGAGGCGGCGCTGGCGCGCTGAGCTCACCTGCCGGTGAAATTCGGCTTCCGCTTCTCGACGAAGGCGGTCATGCCCTCGCTCTGGTCGGCGGTCCCGAAGGTCGCCTGGAACAGGCGGCGCTCGAAACGGACGCCTTCGCTGAGCGTCGCCTCGTAGGACCGGTTGACCGCTTCCTTGACCATCAGCGCGATGGGGAGCGACATTCCGGCGATCTTCTGCGCGGTCTCGACCGCCTCGTCGACCAGCCGGTCGACGGCGACGACGCGGCTCACCAGACCCGAGCGCTCGGCCTCTTCGGCATCCATCGTCCGCCCGGTCAGGCACATTTCCATCGCCTTGGACTTGCCGACGAAGCGGGTCAGGCGCTGCGTCCCGCCGGCGCCCGGGGTGACGCCCAGCTGGATCTCCGGCTGGCCGAACCGCGCGTTGTCCGCGGCGATGATGAAGTCGCACATCATCGCAAGCTCGCAGCCGCCGCCCAGCGCATAGCCCGCCACCGCCGCGATCACCGGCTTGCGGCAGCGCAGGATGTATTCCCAGTCGGCCGTGATGAAGTCCTCGGTGTAGGTGTCGGGCCAGCTCTTGGACTGCATCTCCTTGATGTCGGCGCCCGCCGCGAAGGCCTTTTCCGAGCCGGTGACCACCATCGCGCCGATCGCGGAATCCGCCTCGAACGCGGTCAGCGCGTCGCGGAGCTCGCGAACCAGCGGGGTGGAAAGCGCGTTGAGCGCGGCGGGGCGGTTGAGCGTGATCAGCCCGACATTCTCGCGGGTCTCGATGACGATGTTCTCGTATGCCATGGACGCCTCGTCCTATTGGGGTTGGGGACTATCGGGTGAGCAGGAAGCGGGCCGTGGTGTCGCCGCGCTCGGACACGAGCTCAAGCTCCAGCGACTCGCCGTCGCGCGCGTACCGGTCGGGCGGGTCGCACGGGGGGGCCGCGCATTCCGGCACCCAGCCGAGCGGTGGCAGGGTAAGGCGGTAGAACCGCCTGATCGCGGCCGGCTCCACCGGCCCCGACGCGACGGCGGTCGCCACCTGTCCGGTGGCGTGGTCGAACACCACCGCCGCCTCCGGCCGTTCGGTCAGCCCCGGCATCAGCGGAAGATCGGGAAACCCGTCGAAGAAATCGCCCGCCCGGACGGCCGATGCGGCCAGAAGGACGGCAAGCGCGAAGAAAACCGCGAGACGAACCGGCCGCATGTCCCCCCTCAACGCTGCCGCGCGGCGCAATAGAAGGTCGAGCGTCCCGACTGCACGATCCGCCGCACCGCGCCGCCGCAATCGCAGCCCGGGCAGGGCTCGCCCTCGCGGCCGTAGACCTTGAACCGGTGCTGGAAATAGCCGAGCTCCCCATCGGGCGCGACATGGTCTCGGAGCGTCGAGCCGCCCGCGTCGATCGCCGAGGCGAGGGTCTCCCGGATGGCGCGGGCCAGCCGGCCGGCGCGCGCGGGCCCCACATTGGCGGCGAGGCGGCGGGGCGATATCCGGGATTCGAACAGGCTCTCGCAGACATAGATATTGCCGAGCCCGGCGACCACCCGCTGGTCGAGCAGAGCCGCCTTGATCGGGGTGCGCTTGCCCTCGAGCAGCGCCCGGAGCCGGTCCCCGTCGAATTCCGCGCCGGTGGGCTCGGGGCCGAGATGCGCGATGAGCGGGTGGTCCGAAAGCCTGCCGTCCGCGATCCAGTCCATCATCCCGAAGCGCCTCGGATCGGCGAAACGGACGAACGTCCGGTTGCCCAGCACGAAGGTGACGTGCTCGTGGTTCGCGAGCGGGTGGGACGAAGCCCCGTCGGGGCCGTTCTCGTCCACGATCATGCGTCCCGACATGCCGAGATGGGCGAGCAGCACGCCGCCGTCGTCGAGGCCGATGGTCAGATATTTCGCCCGGCGGCCCACCGCGGTCACGGTCCGGCCGGTCAGGCGTTCCTCGAAATCCGGGGGCAGCGGGCGCCTGAGATCGCGACGCGCCACGCGCACGCCGTCGATGCGCCGACCCTCCATCGCGCGCGCGAGCCCGCGGCGGACGGTTTCGACCTCGGGAAGTTCGGGCATGACGCAAACTAGCGCATTTTCATGCGAAGTCGAATGGCATCGCCGGGCGGGAACCGCGTTGGCGACCGGGCGCGCATGGGATTATGGTCGACGCGATGGCGAAGAAACCCGGCACTGCGGAAGCGGGCGAGGCGCTGTTCGGATTCCGGAAGCTCGGCGCGGAAGAGCACGCCGAGCGGGTGCGCGGCGTCTTCGCCGCCGTCGCGCCGCGCTACGACCTGATGAACGACCTGATGAGCGGCGGCCTCCACCGGGTGTGGAAGGCGCTGATGATCGACTGGCTCGATCCCCGACCTGGCTGGACGGTGATCGATATCGCGGGCGGCACGGGGGATGTCGCGCGCGGCATTCTCCGCCGCGCCGACGTCGAAATCGTCGTCTGCGACCCGAGCGTCGAGATGCTGGAGGTCGGAATCGACCGGACGGTCGACAGCGGGCGGCTCTCCGGCATCCGGTTCGTCGCGGGCCGCGCCGAGGCGCTGCCTTTTCGGTCCGGTGGCGCGGATGCGTGCACCGTCGCCTTCGGTCTCCGGAACGTCACCGACCGGGCGGCCGCGCTCGGCGAGGCGCGGCGGGTCCTGAAGCCCGGCGGCCGGCTGCTGTGCCTCGAATTCAGCCGACCCGTCGCGGCGGCGTTGCGCCCGCTCTACGACGCCTATTCCTACGCGATCCTGCCCCGTCTCGGCGCCGCCGTGGCAGGCGATGCCGGCGCCTACCGCTATCTGGCCGACAGCATCCGGACCTTCCCCGACCAGGAAGCGCTTGCCGAGGAGTTTCGCGCCGCCGGCTTCGGGGCCGTTCGCTACCGTAATCTCAGTGCCGGCATCGCCGCCCTGCACTCCGCCTGGCGGACCTGAGCGATGTTTCACGGTCTTCGAAACCTCCGGCGCATATGGCGCATCCTGCGCACGCTCGCCCGTCACGATGCGCTCTCGGCGTTCGAGCCGGTCAAGGCTCATGCGAGCCTCCGGATGGCGTTGTGGCTGCTCGGCAGGCCCCGGATCGACGGCGCGCGGTCGAGACGTCCCGGCGAGAGGCTGTCCGCGGCGTTTCAGGAGCTGGGACCGGCCTTCGTGAAGCTCGGCCAGGCGCTGTCGGTGCGTTCCGATCTGGTCGGCGAGGAGCTGGCGGCCGATCTCTCCCGTTTGCAGGACAGGTTGCCTCCGTTCCCGAGCGCGGAAGCGCGGAAGACCATCGAGGCCGAGCTCGGCTGCGGCCTAGACGAAGTGTTCGCCGGGTTCGACGACGAGGCCGTCGCCGCCGCCTCGATCGCCCAGGTGCATCGTGCCGTGACCGCCGACGGCGACGAAGTCGCGGTCAAGGTGCTGCGACCGGGGGTCGAAGCGGCGTTCAACCGCGATCTCGACCTCATCCGCTGGCTGGCGGGCATGGTCGCCCACCTGCGCGGCACCTTCGACCGGCTCAAGCCGGTGGAGGTGGTCGAGACCTTCGCGGAATCGGCGCGGATCGAGATGGATCTCCGCCTCGAAGCCGCGGCCGCGCAGGAGCTCCAGGCCAATTTCGAGGACATGGAGGGCTTCGAGGTGCCGACGGTCGACTGGCGGAGGACCGCACGCCGCGTGCTTACCTCGAGCTGGGTCGAAGGCGTGCCGATCCACGACCGGGAAAGGCTGGAGGCCGAAGGGCACGATCTGGCGGAAATCGTGGCGCTGATGGCCTCGGTCTTCTTCTTCCAGATCTTCCGGGACGGTTTCTTCCATGCCGATCTCCACCCGGGAAACCTACTGGTCGACAGCGAGGGCCGGGTGCACGCGGTCGATTTCGGCATCATGGGGCGGGTCGACCGGCCGACCCGCCGCTACCTCGCGGACATGCTCTATTCGTTCCTCGTCCGGGACTACAACCGGGTTGCCGAAATCCATGTCTCGGCGGGGCTGGTGCCCGCCGATCAGTCTGTGGACGGTTTCGCCCAGGCGGCCCGCGCGATCGCCGAGCCAATCCTCGGCCTGCCGCTCAACCAGATCTCGCTGGCGCGGCTGGTGGGCCAGCTCTTCCAGGTCACCAAGCGCTTCAGGATGGAGGTGCAGCCCCAGCTCCTGCTGTTGCAAAAGACCATGCTGGTCGCCGAGGGGGTGGGCAGGCGGCTCCACCCCGAAACGAACATGTGGGAGCTCGCCCGTCCGTTGATCGAGGAATGGATGGCCGAGCAGATGGGGCCGCAGGCGCGCGTCCGCGAGACCGTGGAAACGCTGTCGGAGGCGCTTGCCCGGCTGCCCAAGGCGCTCGGAGACCTCGAACGGACGGTCGACGTGCTCGCCCAGAACCGCGTCCAGCTCGACCCGGATACGGTCGCCGCGCTCCGCTCCGAGATGGCGGGGCGCCGCGATGCGCGGGGGCTGTGGATCGCCATCGCCGCGCTCGCAGCCCTCGCGGCGGTCCTCGTCTGGACGCAGGCCGGAGGGTAGGCGGAGGACCCTGGGTTGCGACGCGCTCCGAGGCTGCGCGCGGCTGCCGCGCGCGTTCTCCTCACCGCTGCCCCCCGAACGAGTCGGGAGCTCCGGTCGAAACGCCCGACAGGTATAGGAAGAGACGCGATGGCTATGAAGATCGGTCGGCGCGATGCCGGAACGGCCCGCCCGTGATCCCCCGTATCAAGGCGTCGATCTGGGTGGCTGCGGAAATCCGGCGCTGCCGGGTGAACGGTATCGACGCCTATCTGGTGCGTCGGGGCGACGAGCATGCCGGCGCGATCCTGATCAAGCACAACCGGTTCGAGGCGGGCTGCACCGTCTATACGCCGGCCACCCCGCCCGACGGCGGCCGGGCGTGGCGCCGCGGCATCGGCGACGATCCGGTTCCGGAGGCCGAGGCCGACGCCTATATCGTTCGCCAGCGCGGCTACGATCCCGATCTATGGGTGCTGGAGATCGAGGACCCGCGCGGCATCTGGGCGCTCGCCGAGCCGGTGCTGTCGTAAGGCGGTGCCGTTTCGGCCGGCCGGCCGCCCACTCTCCCCCGGCCCTCCCGCAAGCGGGAGGGGAGAAGAGTCGGAGCGGTAAGCCCCCTCGCCGCCCAACCGATTTCTTCCGATTGCTTCCCCGGGGCGGGTATTATGGCGGGGTCGCTCGAACCATGCGGAGCGGGGCCGTGCTGGACGGCAAGCGCATACTCCTGATCGTCGCGGGCGGGATCGCCGCCTACAAGACGCTCGAATTGACCCGCCGCCTCGTCGAGCGCGGCGCCCGGGTGCGTTGCGTGCTGACCGAGGCCGGAGCGGAGTTCGTCACCCCGCTGTCGCTGTCGGCGTTGAGCGGCGACAAGGTATACCGGGACCTGTTCTCGCTCACCGACGAGCACGAGATGGGGCACATCCGGCTCTCGCGCGAAGCCGACCTCGTCACGGTGGCCCCGGCGACGGCCGACATGCTCGCGAAAATGGCGGGCGGGCTCGCCAACGACCTCGCGACCACGCTCCTGCTCGCGACCGACAAGGATGTACTCGCCGCGCCCGCCATGAACGTTCGGATGTGGGAGCACGCGGCAACCCGCGCCAACGTCGCGCTCCTGCGCGAACGCGGCATCCGCTTCGTCGGACCGGACGAGGGGGAGATGGCCTGCGGCGAATACGGCCCCGGCCGTATGGCCGAGCCCGCCGCGATCCTCGACGCGATCGAGGCGTATTTCGCGTCGCGCGGCCGGCTGGAGGGGCGCGCCGCGCTGGTCACCAGCGGGCCGACATACGAGGCGCTCGACCCGGTGCGCTTCCTCGGCAACCGCTCGTCCGGCAAGCAGGGCCACGCCATCGCCGCGGCGCTCGCCCGCGCCGGCGCGCGGACCCGCCTGGTGACCGGGCCGACCGGCGAGCCCGACCCGGCGGGGGTGGAGGTCGTCCGCGTCGAATCGGCGCGCGAGATGCTGGACGCCTGCCGCGCCGCCCCGCCAACCGATGTCGCGGTGTTCGCGGCCGCGGTATCGGACTGGCGCCCGGCCAGCGAGGCCGGGCGCAAGATCAAGAAATCGGACGGCGCGCCCAAGCCGATCGAGCTGGTCGAGAACCCGGACGTGCTGGCCTCGGTCGCCGCCGCCGGCAACGCCCGGCCGGCGCTCGTCGTGGGCTTCGCCGCCGAGACCGACGACCTCCTCGGCAACGCGCGGCGGAAGCTGGAGGCCAAGGGCTGCGACTGGATCCTCGCCAACGACGTCGCGCCGGGATCGGGGACGTTCGGCGGCGAGGCGAACACGATTCGCCTGGTGAGCGCCGATGGGGTCGAGGACTGGCCCACCCTCGCCAAGGGCGCCGTCGCCGAGAGGCTGGCGGCCAGGATCGCCGACTGGTTTGACGCCCGCGCCGAGGCGGCCGAATGAGCGATGTCGCGGTCGCGGTGACCCGGCTTCCGGGAAACGACGACATCGCGTTGCCCCGCTACGAGACCGAGCAGTCCGCCGGGCTCGACCTCGCCGCGGCGGTGCCGGCCGCGGTGATGCTGGCGCCGGGCGGGCGGGCGACGATTCCCACCGGTCTCGCGATCGCCCTGCCGCCGGGCTACGAGGCGCAGATCCGCCCGCGCTCCGGGCTCGCCGCGCGGCGCGGAGTCACGGTGCTGAACGCGCCCGGCACGATCGACGCGGATTACCGGGGCGAGATCAAGGTGGTGCTCGCCAATATGGGCGCCGAGCCGTTCGCGGTGGAGCGTGGCATGCGCATCGCCCAGATGGTTGTCGCGCCGGTGACGCGGGTCGCCTGGAACGAGGTTGGGGCGCTGCCGGAGAGCGCCCGCGGCGGCGGCGGGTTCGGCTCGACCGGCACCGGGCCGGCCGGCTGAGCGCGGCCGCGGGCGCCTCGAAGATGCTGACCGAAGACCAGCTGCACCGCTACGCGCGGCACATCGTCCTTCCCGAGGTTGGAGGCGTCGGCCAGGAAAAGCTGCTGCAATCCCGCGTGCTCGTGGTCGGCGCGGGCGGGCTCGGCGCGCCGCTGCTCCTTTATCTCGCCGCGGCCGGGGTCGGCACCATCGGGGTGGTCGACGACGACGCGGTCGACCTTTCCAACCTGCAGCGTCAGGTGATCCATGCCACCGACCGGATCGGCATGCCCAAGGTCGACAGCGCGGCCGAGGCGGTCGCGGCGGTCAACCCTGGAGTCCGGCTGGTGACGCACCCGACGAGGCTCGATGCCGGTAACGCCGCCGGGCTGATCGCCGGTTACGATGTGATCGCCGACGGCAGCGACAATTTCGAGACCCGCTTCACGCTCAACGACGCCTGCCACGCGGCCGGCAAGACCCTCGTCGCCGCCGCCCTGCTGCGCTTCGAAGGGCAGCTCGCCACCTTCAAGTCGGGGCTCGACCCGGCCCTGCCGTGTTATCGCTGCCTCTACCCGTCGCCTCCGCCGCCCGGGGTCGTCCCCAGCTGCGCCGAAGGCGGCGTGCTCGGCGCGCTCGCCGGCACGATGGGCTCGCTGCAGGCGACCGAGATCCTCAAGGAGGCGATGGGGATCGGCGAAAGCCTCGCCGGCCACCTCCTGATCTACGATGCGCTGACCACGACGGTCCGCAAGATGGCGCTCAAGCGCAACCCGCGCTGCGCGACCTGCGGCGATGGCTAAGCTCGCGATAATCGTGCAGTCGGGCGCTTTCGACCGGGTGCATTACGCGCTGGTGATGGCGAGCGCGGCGGCTGCGATCGACCGGGAGGTGACGCTGTTCTTCACCATGGAGGGCTGCCGCGCGCTGCGTCCCGCCCAGGCGCTGGGAGACTGGGCGGCGCCGGAGCGAGGGTTGCGCGAGAAGGGGCTCGCCACGCTCGAGGAGCTTCTCGCGGCGGCCGCCGAACTCGACGTGCGCTTCACGGTCTGCGAGCTCGGACTCCGGGCCGTCGGGCTCGCGCTCGAGGATCTCCGCGACGATCTCGGCATCCGCGAGACCGGCGCGGTCACCTTCCTCAACGACGCCGGGCCCGACGCTCAGATGGTGTTCGTTTAGGGCGGTCGTCCGCGCCCGGGACCGCCCGGCCGGTCCGCCCCAAACACTGCTTCGGGGGATCGAGGGCAACTCAATCACAAATTGTTTATCAAGTGAAACGTGCAGTCTAGCTGTAATACTGATACCGTTCACGCAGATTTGATGGCACTGAGATGATATAAGCCCATCTCATTATTGAGATGGAAAGCAGTAATACTTTTGAATATTTCATCTCTAAGAGTGCCTATGGTTGGTCGCTCCCGAGTACGCATCCCGGCGGTAAGCACTCTGATCGCGTTCGAGAGTGCCGGCCGGCTCGGCAACTTTTCTCGTGCGGCCGAAGAGTTGCAGACTTCCCAGTCCGCGATCAGCCGCCACATCGCGAAACTTGAGGAACAGCTTTCGACACGGGTGTTCCATCGGTCCCGGACCGGCGTAAGCCTGACCGAGACGGGAAGCGACCTTTACGACGCCGTGGCGGCCGGGCTCAAGACGATCGACAGCGCCATCGTCAGGGCCGGAGAGGCGTGCGACGAAGAGCACCTGTCGATCGCGTGTTCGCACGACGCTTGGCAGTTCGTGTTCATGCCCCGGCTCGATGCGCTCCAGGAGTTTGTCGGCGAGAATTTCCCGATCCGTTTCACGCTTTACCCTCAGGACTCCCGGCATGTACCGCTGGATCCGGATGCCGACGTGGTATTCACCTGGGACGCGAGCGGCGCCGGTCCGGACACGCTGACAATCCCGGAAGCCGTCAGACCGGTCTGCTCGCCCCGATACGCGGAGGCCAACCCGGAAGTATTCGAAGGGCCGGCCGGCGGATGGAGCGGATTGACCCTGCTCGACTTCTCGATCCCGGACGGGGGTTGGGCATCCTGGGCGGACTGGTTCGGGATCGCCGGACGACCCGATCCCATGCCCCGCATCGTGGATCTCGACAGCTATGGCGATATCTTGCGAGCGGTGGCCGTCGGCAAAGGCGTGGCGCTCGGTTGGCGCTACTGCGTCGAACGATATATCGAAGCGGGTGCGTTGGTCCCGCTGGGCGATGACTTTATCGAATTCGACAATTTCTTTTGCGGATTGCTGACCGAGAAGGGACGAAAAAGGCCGGCCGCGCGCAGCTGTCTCGGTTTCATCGACGCGGCCATCGGGACCTGAGCGCGAACCGGGCGTCCGCCCGCCGGGGGATCAGTAAATCCGGCGGATCGTCCTCAGCTGTCTCGCAATATCCGAAAACGCCGCCCGGAGCGTTTCGGGGTCCCGGTTTTCCAGGAAAACGTATGTTCCATCCGGTTTTTCCGCCTCGCTGGAGCACGCGCGCAGCGCCGTTCCCAGGGTCCCGGATACATTGTCCGGATGCATCGCCGCGATGACGAAGATCTCGGTCCCGGCGGCCTTCGCGGCGTTACACGCCACGGCGCGATCGATGCCGACATCGTTGGTCTCGCAAGCCGGATCGTTAAGCCCGCACGGGTTGTCCTCTCCGTCCGTAAGCAGCACGATCGCTTTTCGGGTACCGGCGTTGCCCGAAGCGTCGGTGTCTACCGGATGGACGCCGCCGCCCCATGCATCCGTCCAGGAATGCGACAGCAGCCTTTGCCCCCACAGGACCCCGAGCGTGGAATAGGTCCGGAATCCCACCGGCGCGAGCGAGTCGATCGCCGCGCGGACCGCCGCGGCGTCGGATGTCAGCGGCAGAATGGATGGAATGACGGTGCCGTCATACGGCGATGTGCAGCCTCTCTGGGCGGACGTGCGGTCGTAGACCCCCCGCAGGTCGGCGGGGTCGTCGCCGTAACAGACCTGGTAGTTGAAGTTGTCGGGCAGCGGCGACTGCAGGCACTCGTACGCCACCCCCTGTACCGACGGGAAGATCGCTTGAGCGAAAGGGTGCGACGACGGGGGGGCGAGCAAATCGGAGACGGCGGGCAGGGACGCATGATCCCCCGGCCCGGAGATCCGATGCTCGTCCAGGCAGCCCTGCCAGGTCTCGTCGAATGTGGGCGGGAGCGTGTGGTCGACATCGAAAGCCGTGCAATTGCCCTCCGGTCGGCACGCGTAGGAGGCGGCATAGTTGCGGCTTTGCGGGTATTTCGCCCAACCGTCGGCTGCCCAGCCGGCCTGCATCGTTGCCGGCAGCCGGACCAGGATGTGCCACGGCACCAGCCCCACCGCCACCCGGCTTTCTTCGCGCGGATCGAGAATGTCGACCAGGTCGAGGGCTGCCTGCCTTACGATATTCATCCGGCTGGGATCCTCGCCCCAGGCCGGAGAGCCATCCAGCCCGTCCCGCATCGACGCGCTGATGTCGATGGCAAGCACCACCTCGACGGCGTTCCTGACACTCTCCACCGCGCTCTCCCGCGCCACCGGACCCGGTCCGGAATAGCCGAACAGCCGTTCGGATATCGCCGTCCGCCCGATATCCGCCTGGACCGACGCGCCGACCGTTCCCGCCGTCCGGTCGATATCCAGCGTCACCGAGATATCCCCGGCCTCCAGATCGGGGTCGTTCGTGTTTCCCAGGACGTTCAGAACGGCATATTTTCGCGCGACGGCCATAAGCCGTTCCTCCACGTCGCCGTCGGACATGGAGCTCGGCAACCCGCTCAGTTCCAGCGTCGCGGACATCGACACGGCGTCGGCCGCGCTCTTCAGGAGATCGCGCCGATCGACGAGCCGATCATGATCGACGATCACGGCCGCGCCGCCCACCGTCATGATGACGACCCCGATGGCGACATAAGCGGTCGCCGCGGCGCGCCTGTTGCGAAGAAAGCGGCGAACGGGGCGGGTCGAATTCCGGAACATTTACGATCGAAACCTTAATTTCTCGGTCGGGGAATGAATGGTCGGCAGGCCGGTCCGCATGGGGCAGCGCTGATATTCGGCGCCGTGAATCCCGTCAAGCGAATGCCCCCGCGACGGATCGCCGCGCCCCGCCGCCGGTCCGGGGCGCCGGACGCACAATCCTCCCCGGCCAACGCGCCGTTTCCGACTCAATAGTAGTAGCCGCCAACCAGCGCCGGGGCGGGTTCGTCCCGCTCTTCCGGAGACCCGCCGGTCCGGACCAGCCGGGCCGTGACGATCACCACCAGCTCGAGGTCCTCCGATCGTATCGAGCGATGCCCGAACAGCGGTCCCAGCAACGGGATGTCCTTGAACACCGGGAGGCCCGCCTCCCGCGTGTCGGACGCGTTGCGGAACAGCCCGCCTATCACGATCGAGTCTCCGTCGCCCACTTCGACCGTCGTCTCCGCGCGGCGCACGTTGATCACCGGGATATTGACGCCCACCACCTGGACCGCCTGGTTCAGCGACGGCTCCGACACTTCGGGCCTGACCTTCAGCACGATCCTGCCGGCGTCTATGACCGTGGGGACGAAGTCGAGCAGGACGCCGTATTTCTTGTATTCGAACAGGATGACCCCGTCCTCGAACCCGGTCGGCAGCGGGTATTCGCCACCCGAGAAGAACGACGCCGCCTCGCCCGACACGGCGGTGAGGTTGGGCCTGGCCAGCACGTTCGCCGAGCCGGCCCTGGCAAGCGCGTCGATCATGCCCGAGATGCGCGTGTCCTTCGTATGCCTGCCGAAGAAGAGACCGGGGGAGGGCTGACCGTCGACGAGTGACGGAGCGAAGGCGCCGATCGCGCTTCCCGCGACCGACGGGACGCTCGCCAGCCGGCCGATCCGGAAGCCGAACACGTTGTCGCCCGGGGTCCGGAATGCCTCCCAATTGATCCCGAGGTCCTCGCTGAGCGAGCGCTGGACCTCGGCGATCTGGACTTCAAGGCTCACCTGCTGCGCGCCGGCCACACGCAGTTCGGTTTCGACGACGGTGTCCTTCGGCAGAGCCGCCGCCGCGAGCCGGAGGGCGCGTTCGGCGAGAGCGGCGGAGGCGACATCGCCCGACAGCGCTATTCCCCGCGCGACCCGCCTCGCCCGTACGCCGCGCAGATCGGGCTCTCCGGCCAGGTTCGCACGAACGGGTTCGAGGTCGAGCATGACGGACACGATCCAGTCCCGCACCCGACCGTCCTCTCCGAGCACCGCGACGGAGGTTCTGCCGACGCTCTTGCCGACGATGTACAGCACGTCGGGCGATAGCAGCTGAACGTCCGCCACCTCGGGCGCCGCCACCAGCAGCGAGGTCGCGCTGGAATCGAGCCCGAGGCGCCTGCTCTGCCCCAGCGAAAGGGTCATCGTCGCCGGCAGGGGGACGCCCGGCGTTCGGTCCGCGGCCGCCTCCGCCTCCGGGACCGGCGGCGCCTCCCGCTCCGTTCCGGGACCCTGCGGGGAGGGCCGTTCCGCAATGCGAAGCAGGGCGCCCGTGGACCCCGGCAGCGCCGCTTCGCGGGCCGCGGGGCCGTCCCCTTCCCGCGCCGGCAGACGCATCGCGAGGCTCGGATGGACCGCACGCGCCGCGGCCTGGCGCCGCCGCTCCCGCCGCGCTTCCTCGATCAGATGCCACAGCGAAGAACCGTCCTCGCCCAGCCAGAAGGACGGATCGTGCCGCGCGTGAACCTCCGCCGCGCTCTCTTCCTTCCCGGCCGCCAGCAGCATGCGCACGAAATTCGCGGTGATCCCCGGATGGCCCGAAGACAGGCGGAGAGCCCGGCGGTATTCCGCCTCGGCCGTCTCGTAATCGCCTTCGAGGCTGGCGAGGACGCCGATGCCGTTGGCGACCCAGGCCGCCGAGGGCCCCCGTCCCGCCGATTCGCGCGCGCTCCCGAAGTGCCGCCGCGCGTCGTCCAGCGTGCCTTGGGCGAGCGCCGTCCGCCCCGCGCCGAGGAGCGCTTCCGCCTTGATGGCCGGCGCCTCCTCCGCCAGCGCCGCGGCCCCGAGGAAATAGTCCTTCGCGGCCGGCAGGTCGTTGTCGAGGGACGCGATATATGCCAGCCCGAGGAGCGGTTCGGGAGCCTCGTCGAAGCGTTCGGCCAGGGAGCGGTATAGCCTGCGGGCGACCGACGGCTGGCCCGCGGTAAAGGCGGCGGCCGCGACGGACAGGTTGTTTTCAAGAAGATCCTGGCGGCCGGCGGGATCGTCCGACGACGGGCCGGTCGCGCATGAGGCGACCGCCGCGACCGAGATGAAAACGGCAGCGGCGCGCATGCGCCGGACGAGATGTCGACATGGTTGCCGGATCACGAGCATTTCCAATCCGGCCCCGTTGTCAGCGAACGAAGCACGACCGCTCCATCTTCCGTCAAGATTTCGAACCCGGGCGAAGAATGAACGCGGTTCCCGAATTCGATCCTATCGATCCAGAGACCGCGAACCTGGGTGTATCCCCGCGATCCGGACGCTCGATCCGGCACCGCCGCAACCGGCGAACCCATAAGCGAACTTGGCAGAATATGCCTAACACGATATGAATTGTGAACAGAAGTGAGATATTTTGTCGCCCTCGCCCCATGCGGAGGCGGCGTTGTTGCATCGCGCGGAAGGTTCTTTTCCGCGCGTCGTTTCGGAGACGATCCGTGTTCGAACCCGGGTGCCTGCGGCGGGGCATATTCGTCGCCGCGGCGTTTCTGCCGCTGTTGTTTTCGGCTGGATGCCAGCAACCCCTCGCCGTCCACGACCCGTATTTCAGGCCGGGCAACACGACTGCCGCTGCGCAAGGCGCCGAAGCGAGACGGGTCGTCAGATACCGCCGGGCGCTGCAGACCGCGCGGAGATCGTGTCCGACCGATGCGTCCGCCGAGGCCGGCACGCGGGACGGTCCGGTCCCGGCGGACAAGGCGGGCCGCGCGGCGCTCGCGGCGCTTTGCGCCGATTTGCGCGAGCCGTCCACGGCCGCGCATGGCGGGACCTCGAACGCCTATCGGCGGTGGGTGGAAGACAGGATCCGCGAGCTGCCGAAGGCGGCGGCGACCGGCGCCGGCGCCGCCGGCGGCTCATGACCCGACCGGTCGAAACGTCCCCGCCTCCGGCCGGTTGAGCCCGGGATGGCGGCGTCTTCCAAGGCTCACTATGCGCGCGGGTTCGCGGCCGACGCCCGGACCGAGCGGGCATTGCGCGCCGGACTTGCCGGCCGCGACGCGAAGGTCCAGCGAGGACGCCTGGAAATCGCGCTCCGCACTCTGGCGGCCGAGCCCGCCTCCAGTCTGGTGTTCGTCGACCTCGACGGCAATTCGGACCCGGAAACCGCGGCCAGGCGACTGACCGAAGTTTGCCCTTTCGAGACTGCGGTGGTCGCGATCGGTTCCACCGATTCGGCGCGGTTCGGCCACGCGCTCCTGCAACAGGGGATGGCGGACTATCTGGTCAAGCCGCTGTCGGCCGCGGTCGTGCGCGAGGCGGTCGCCGCCCTCAGCGGGGAGGCGCCCGAGCATCTCTACGCGGGAGACGTCATCGCTTTCGCGGGAAGCCCCGGCAGCGGCGTCTCCACCCTGGTCGCCGCGGTCGCGCACGCCGCCGCCGCCGACGGCCGCACCGCTTCCGTCGTCGACCTCGACCCGGTTTGCGGCAAGCTCTCCGCGCGGCTCGGCGTCGAACCCGGGGACGGCCTGCGCCCGCTCCTTGCTTCGATCGGCGCCGGCGCGGCCGATGACCCGGACCCTCATATCGACCCCGACAGGATCGACCGAATATCGACGCCGGCGGCTTCCGGCATTTCGCTGATCGCTTACCCGAAGGCCGAGGCGCCGCCGGAAAGCGCCGACGCGGCGGCGCTCTCCGCCCTCTTCAGGCATCTCGCCAACCGGACCCATCTCGTGCTGGCGACCGGGATGCCGGATCCCGAGACGCAGCTTCTGCTGATGCGGGACGCCGATGCTCGGGTTCTGGTCTACGAACCGACGATAGCGAGCGTCGGCGCCGTGGTGCGTCGGTTGGCGCGGCTCGGCCCCGACCGGCCCGCCACGCTGGTCCAGTGCTCCACGCGGGGTCGCCGTTACACGCTGTCCTCCGCCCATGTCCGCTACGCGTTCGGCGACCGGCGCCCGGACGTCGTGCTTCCCTTCGATCCGGCGCTCCACGCGGCCGCCACCGGCAAGCCATCGGGCCGCCCGGGAAAGGCCTACCGCAAGGCGCTGCGCCAGGCGATAGAGCTGGTCGGACAAGATCATCGTTCGTGACCGCGAAGGCCGCATTTCACGCGTCGGGAAGAGTCGGAACTCCGATTTTCCCGGTCTTGGGAGCGGGCATTGCGCGTCGTGCGTCAATCCGCCGCAACGGCGGTCGTAGACGGGAGTCGGCGGTCGGGCAAAGATAAGCTCCATTAACGGTTTAGGCGGGGTGAGGGCGGTTTCGCTTATCGCCCTCCAGCTTGCGGCGAACCGTCCCGACGCGCCGATTTCGCGCTCCGCAACGCAAAATATCGTTGACGCTTTTCGCCCCGGCGAATAGATGACCGCACCGATATGGCGGCATGACCCGGATGAGATCGATATCGATCCGCGCGGGGGCCGCTGCATCGTCCGCCGGCCGGACAAGCCCGTCCGGCCGGGCTTGATCGCAATTCGATGCGGAGCGGGTGCGTGAACCGGATCGTCAGACATGGCTGGCTTGCAGCGCGGGACTTCTGGCGCGCCCGGCGCGCGGCGGTCGCGCTGGAAACGGCGATCGCGGTGCCGGTTCTCCTCTTCGCGTTCGCGGGCCTGATGGAAATCGTGCACTCGGCCTATGTCAGCGACAACATGAACCGCGCCGCCCGCGCCGCCGCCCGAGCGATCGCGATCGCGCCGGACAGCGCGGCGGGTAGCGGCGCGCTCGACAGCGTCGCCTGCACGGCGATCCGGCGCGAACTCAAGCTGGTCGAGAGTTTCGACTGCGGCGCGAGCTGGACGCTCACGGTCGACACGGATCTCACTCCCGCCGCCTTGCTGGCCGGCGGAGACGGGGGCGACGGCGAGGCGGACGGGGACATGGTGGTCGTGCGGATCGCCTGGAGCCGGGAGCCCTGGGAGATCGGCCAGCTCATCGCCTCGCTCGACGAGGGAGACGGCGAGCCCGACCGCCGGATCGCGGTCGGCGTCGCCCGCCGGGAACCGGTGGCGGGGAGCTGATCCGCCCGTGACCGCGCTCCCGTCCCTCCCGCTCCGGTCCTTCGTCCGCGACACGCGCGCCCTGGCCGGTATCGAGCTCGCGTTCGGATCCGTGGCGCTCGCGACGATCGCCACGCTGTGCTTCGACCTCTACTCGCTGGTCGGCGTCACCAGCGCCAGCGCGCGTAGCGCCGTCGCCATGGCGGAGTACGTTTCGCGCGACAGCGCCCCGGACGGGGATCAGGTGACGGCGCTGGGCCGGTTCCTGCACCGGGAGGAGTTCGGCGCCCCCGCCGATCTGGTCTACGTGATCTCCGCCGTCCGGCGTCCGCCGGGGGACGAGCCCGCGGAAGTCCTGTGGGTCGACGACACGATCCGGTTCGGCGACTCCGCGACGACGGCGGCCCTCGCCGGCGAGTGCGCCCGCCGCGGCAGCGCGGGCTGGCGGGCCGGGCTGCTTGGCGCGCCGGGCTCCCTCGGCATGAGCGAGGGGGAGGTGGCGATCGTGGCCGAGGTCTGCGCGCGTCCCATGCGCGAGGGCATGCTTTCCGGCCGCCTGGTCACCGGAGACATCTACCGCGTTCATATCCTGCCGTCCCGCGATCCCCGGCAGGCGCCAGAGCCGCCAGTCCATTCGACCTCGGCGGAGGACACGGACAGGACGGGCGCCGGTCCGCCGCACAAGGTTTCGATTTCATGATCGCCGGGGCCGACGGCAACGGCGATTCCGCTCACGATCGATAACGCAACGGGAGAACCGAGACATCGAGTAGACCGACCAGATAGTTGCCGATGCAACCAAGCCGGCACGGTGCGCCGGCGACCGTTTTTACCGACCCAGAAGGGATTCCAAAATGAATACTCGATTTGCAACCCGCCTGTTCAGGCGCTTCGCGCGCGACAACAAGGCCGTCTCCGCCCTCGAATACGCCATCCTGGTGGGTGTCATCACCGCCGGCGTCGGCGCAGCCGTCGCGGCGTTCACGGACCAGATCGACGACATGATCGATCAAATCGCCACCAACGTGACCGCCAACGAGGCCAACATCGGCACCGGTGGCGCCGGCGGTGGCGGCGGCGACGCCGCCGAGTGATCGATACCGCCTGGAGCGCCGGTCGCCGTGCCCTCGGGGCGGCGGCCGGCGCGGCTGTCCCGCTACCGTAACGGACATGGCCGCCCCCGGCTCCGGGCGGCCGTTTCCGGCATCCGGCGGGCCTGACCGCGGGTCCTCCGGATTTTCGGGGCCGCGGCCGAACCGGTTCCTTTCCGAAAAAGCCCACAATGACTCTCGACGCTTCTCCGAACGGCCGCGATCGTCCGGCCGGGCCTCCCCCGGAACGCGCGCCCGACTTCGACCTCGATTTCGACGTCGATTTCGAGGCCCTGCTGCGGGCCGGGCTTCCGGACGATCCGGGCGAGGGCGAGGACGCCACCGCCGCCGACCTGGCGAGCGCTCTCTCCGCCGGCCCCTTGGACGATCCATCTCCGCCGCCGGCCGATCCGGACCTGCCCGACCTCGCGGACCTTTCCGGCATCGCGGCGGACCTGCCGGGTCCGGGCGCCGCGATCGACGCCGGCAGCGATGAGGACGCGGACGACACGGCTTCCGAGTCGACGCCCGAAGGTCCCGCCGCCGCGCTCGCCTTCGCGGCCGATGCGGAGACCGAGAACGCCCTGCGCGAGGGTCTGATGCATTTCGAAGGGGCGATGCCGGACTGCGACGATCCCCAGGTTTGGCCGGGCGGCCTGCGAGCGGCCGTCGCGGCGCTCGCCGACGGGCATTCCTCCGGTCTCGTCATCGTCGATATCGACGGTATCGCCTACCCGTCGGGCGCCATTCACGAGCTTGCCGAGGTCTGCGAGATCGGAACCGTCGTCATCGCGGTCGGCTCGAACGGCACCGCCCGTTTCAGCCGCGAAATATTGCTTGCCGGGGTCAGCGACTATCTGGTGAAGCCGCTCACCCCGCAGACGGTGAGGGAGGCGACACGCCGCGCGGCCGCGTCCCGGGCGGACGCCCCCGCGAGGGGATGCGTCGCCGGGTTCGCCGGCACCGGCGGCAGCGGCGCGACCACCCTGGCGGTGGCGACCGCGCTCCATGCGGCGGAGACCGGCCGTTACGTTTCTGTGCTCGATCTGAACCGGACCGTCCCCGTCGCGGCGCTTCTGCTCGACGTGCAGCCGGCGGCCGGGCTGGAACAGGTCATCGAGGTCGCCGGCGACGCGCCGCTCGAGGCAAACACGCTGGACGGCGTCCGGGCGCAGCGCTCCGAGCGGGTATCGATCTACGCCTATCGCTGGTCTCCCGTGCTGCCCCCGGCGCCGTCGGGCCCGGCGCTCGCCCGCCTGCTGGGCGAACTGAAGAGCCGGTCCCAGCTCGTGCTCGTCGACGGGATCGACGATCCGCCGACCCAATTCGCCCTGCTGTCCGAGGTCGATGTCCCCGTTCTGGTGGCGGAACCGACGGCGGACGGCGCAACCCGCGCGGCCCGTATGCTGGAGCTTCTCCCCGGCGACGCCCCGGCCGTCGCGGTGAAGAACCACACGCGCGCGTTCCGGCCGGACGCGGGGGCGCGGGCGCTCGTCGACGCCGGGATGGAGGCCGCGCCGGACATCCTGGTTCTGTACCTTCCGTCGCTGCCGGAAATCGCCGACCGGGGCTGGCCGCGCGGCAGGCTTCCCCGCCGCTTGCGCAAGCCCGTCGCGAGCCTTCTCGAACGGATCCTCGCATCGGCCCGCCTCGCCCGTGTCGTCCCGGACGGGCGCCTCGCGGAGGCGGCGTGATGGCGGTGCGCGCCTTCGGCCGCCGGTCCCGGGTCGCGGCCGCGGCCGATCCGGCGCCTTCCGTTGCGCCGGCCGCGGCAACGGCCGAAATGGAGCGGGAAGCCGTACCCCAGGCCCGGCCGACCGCCGGTGCCGCGGTCGCCGACATCGTTGCCCGCGTTCATCCCACGATCGTCAAGTCCATGGACATGGCGAAGATCTCGGCGCTCAACAACGAGCAGCTCGCCAACCAGTTGCTGTCGTTCCTGGACACCGACGGGGCCGGGGTGCCGGACCTCAGCCCGCTGGACCGACAACAGGTCGTCACCGAGCTCGTCCACGACATCAAGGGCCTCGGCCCCATCGAGCCCCTGCTCCACGACTCGCAGGTCTCGGACATCCTGATCAACGGGCTCGAATCGACCTATGTCGAGCGCAAGGGTCGGCTGGAGCGGATCGACCTCAGGTTTCGCGACCGCCAGCACCTGCTCCACATCGCCCAGCGTATCGCCGGGCGGATGGGCCGGCGGGTCGACGAATCCAGCCCCATGGTCGACGCCCGCCTGCAGGACGGCTCGCGCGTCAACATCATCATTCCCCCGCTCGCGCTCGACGGCGCGGCCATCTCGATCCGGCGCTTCGTCATGCGGGGCGTCAGCCTCGAGGACATGGCGGAACGCCGGGTGCTCTCGCCCGCGATGGCGGAACTGTTCCGCATCGCCGTCAAGGCGCGGTTGAACATCCTCATCAGCGGCGGCACGGGCGCCGGCAAGACGACGTTCATGAACGCGCTCTCCCGCGAAATCGACCATAGCGAGCGGCTGATCACCATCGAGGACGCGGCCGAGCTTCAGCTCCAGCAGCCGCACGTGATCCGCCTGGAGACGAGAGCCGTCAGCGCCGAAGGAACCGGCCAGGTGACCATGCGGGACCTGCTGGTGAACACGCTCCGGATGCGGCCGGACCGGATCATCGTCGGCGAGGTGCGCGGCGGCGAGGCGAACGAGATGCTCCAGGCGATGAACACCGGGCATCCCGGGTCGATGTGCACGCTGCATGCCAACACGCCCCGCGATGCGCTGACCCGGTTGGAGAACATGCTGATGATGGGCAGCGGCGACATGCCGCTCACCGCCCTGCGGCGCCAGATCGCCTCCAGCGTGGACATGGTCGTTCAGCTCGCGCGGCTCCGGACCGGCCAGCGCTGCGTGACCAGCGCCACCAGCGTCGTCGGCATGGAAAACGACATCGTCACCACGGAAGAAATCTGGCGGCGGCGGCCGGGCGACGAGGATCACGTTTTCGAGACCTCCGGGCGTCTGCCGTCATGGACGGATGCCGTCGACGCCATAAACCTGCGCGACCGGCTGGTGGAGGCCCTACAGGCCGATCCGCGCATCGGGGACGCGGACCAGTGACGCACTTCCTGATCGTCGTGGGCACGGCCCTGGTGGCGACGCTGCCCGGGGTCGCCTTCCTGCTGCTGCTGTGGAACCGCGACCGGCGGTTGCGCGGCCGGCTTCAGGGCGCGTCCGCTTCGCATATCGACGAGGCGGTCTCCGAGGACGATGCGACCGAGGCCATCGTCTTTCGCTCCTCGGCCGGATCGCGGTCGGCTCGCCTCCGGCGCGCGATCGAGAGCCGGTATCCCCTGCTCGACGCCCGGCGGGCGGTTCCGCGCGCGGTTCTCGCGGGCGGCGCGGCGGCGGCCGGCCTGTGGGTTTCGATGTGGTTCCTGAAGATCCCCTCCGGCTGGTGGACGATGCCCCTCGTCGGGTTGGGCGGCGTGGGCGGCATCTGGTACGCGCTGTCGTGGTTTCACTCGCGGCAGGCGACCGAGTTCACCCGCCAGTTCCCCGAAGTCATCGACCAGATCGTGCGGCTATCCGCGGCGGGGCTGCCCGCGCTTGAGGCGATCCCTGTCGCCGCCGAAGACGCCCGGGCGCCCGTCAAGCCGGTGCTGAACGCCGTCTGCGACGGGCTTAGCGGCGGGCTCGATCCCGACACCGCTCTTCGAACTGTCGCCACCCGCGTCCGCCTCGCGGACTTCACCTTGTTCGCCGCGGTGATACTGCTGCAGCGCCGCGCCGGCGGCGGTATCTCCGCCGCGTTCGCCACCCTCTCCCGCACGCTTCGCGATCGTCGCAACACCGCGCTGAAGGCGCAGACATCCACCGCGCAGACCCGCCTGACCCTTATGGTGCTGTCCGTGATGCCGGTGGTGATGCTCAGCATCCAGAAGTTCATCTCGCCCCAATCCGCCGCGATCCTCTTCGAGACCGAACGGGGGACGACCCTCCTGCATTGGGGCGTCGGCCTGATCGTCGCCGGCCTTCTGGTCGCGAAGGCTATCGCTTCGCGCGTCGAGCAATAGGGAAGGGCGGGCCTCTCATGCAGAACGCCTTCATACCGGTCGCCGGACTCGTCCTGGGCGCCGCCTACGTGCTGCTTCTCGCGCCGCTGATTATCCGGGAAACGCGGCGGGCGCAGCAAATGGACAGGCGGTTGACCGCGTTGCGCGATTCCCCGTTCGGCTACGCCGCCGGACACGCGGCCCGCGACGGCGGCCGGGGCAAGGCCCTGATCAGGGCGCTCGGCCTGACGGCCATGCGTGTGGCGTCGATGCTGGTCCCGATCGGCGCGGCCGAGCGCGAGAAACTCACCCGCATGCTCCGCGCGGGCGGCTTCGGGCAGCACGAAGCGCTCTCCGTTTTCCTCTCCGCGAAGCTCGGCGGCGCGTTCCTCCTCGCCATCGGCGCCGGGCTCTGGGCGACCTCTTCGGAGACGGTCGGACAGCACGCGTTTCTCGCCCTGTTCGCCGCGCTGGCGGGCTTCGTGATCGGCGGTGTCATCCCGGAATACGTGCTGCGTGCGCTGGTGGCCCGAAGGCTGCAACGGATGACCGCGGTCCTGCCCGACGCGCTGGACATGCTGGTGATGTGCCTCGAATCCGGCCTGACGGCGGAACGGGGAATCCTGACGGTCGCCGACACGCTGGCGCCCATCGAGCCCAATCTCGCCAGGGAGTTCCAGCAGATCGAGGCGGAGCTGCGGGTCGCGTCGGACCGCCGCGCGGCGCTCACCGAGTATTACCGGCGCACGGAGATCGACGGTCTGCGCGACCTCGTGATGGCGCTCATACAGGGCGACCGGTACGGCACCCCGCTGTCCCAGTCGATGAAGAACATCGCGGCCGACGAACGGATGCAAAAGGCGGCGCGCATCGCGACCCAGGCCGAGCGCCTGCCGGTCCTGATGACCCTGCCGATGATCATTCTCGTGGTTCCCGGAACCATGCTCCTGGTGGCGGGCCCCGCCGTTCTGGGCGCGCTTACCGGGCTGGCAAAAATGAGTGGCGGATAGGATGTACAAGACGCGCGGTCGCTCTTCCGCCGGACGGGCGGTTTCCCTGCTTGCCACTTTGGCCGCGGGCCTCACGTGGCTCGCCTGCGGCGATCTCCGCGCCGAGGAGCCGATCCTGCCGATCCCCGAAAATGTCGACGTCGATCCGGCCAAGGTCGAGCTGGGCCGAAAGCTGTTCCACGACCCGATATTGTCGAAGGACGGCACGATCTCCTGCGCTAGCTGCCACGATCTGGCGGGCGGCGGCGATGACGGCCGCAAGATTTCGCTCGGCGTCGACGACAAGCCGGGAATGGTCAACTCGCCCACCGTGTTCAACGCGGGCATGAACTTCAAGCAGTTCTGGGACGGCCGCGCGAGCACGCTCGAGCATCAGATCGACGGTCCGGTGCAAACCGCCTTCGAGATGGGCAGTCTCTGGCCGGACGTCGTCGCCAAGCTCTACCGCGACGGCGCCTATCCCAAGCTCTTCAAGAAGAGCTATCCCGACGGGATCAATCGCAAGAACGTCAAAAACGTCATCGCCGAGTTCGTAAGGTCCCTCAACACTCCCAACAGCCGCTTCGACCGGTGGCTGAAAGGCGACAAGAACGCTCTCAACGCGCAGGAAAAGCGCGGCTACGCATTGTTCAAGGACTATGGCTGCTCGTCGTGCCACCAGGGCGCGAACGTCGGCGGGAACATGTTCCAGGTGTTCGGCGTCCTGAACGACTACTTCAAGAAACGCGGCAACATCACGGAAGCCGATCTGGGCCGCTACAACATCACCGGAAACGAAGAAGACCGGCACGCCTTCAAGGTTCCCAGCCTGCGGATGGCGGCGATGACGGCACCCTATCTGCATGACGGAAACGCGGCCACGCTCCGCGACGCCGTCGACGCGATGTTCGAATTTCAACTGGGGCGCGAAGCCCCCGACAAGGACAAGGAAGCCATCGTGGCGTTCATCGAGACGCTGGTGGGCGAATCCAAGGAGCTATCGAAATGAGGTCTGGCGCAGTCATTCTCGGCATTGCCGTCTCCGCCGTCCTGCTGGCCGTCGCGGGCGGTCTTTATGTGCTGGCGGGCAATAACAGCGGAGACGGTTATCGCAAGGCGATCGATCTCGTGCGGCAGATCCAGCTGCTGTCGTCGGAATGGAGCATGGAAGTCACGCGCGTGAAATCCGATCAGTTCGCCGATTTCGACTCGCTGGCCGCCTTCCTGCCGCGCATGGCGCGGCTGAAGGACGAGCTTGCCGACACGGCCCAGCGCATCCCCCAACTTCCCGACCGGATCGCCAGCGACATGCAGGCCTATCTCAACGCGATCGAAGCGAAGGAAGAGCGCATAGAACGCTTCAAGACGGGCTACGCCGTGGTGCGCAACTCCAACCGCTACCTGCCGCTGGCCGCGACCAACGTCCTGCAGCAGGCGCAGAACTCGAGGGACGACGCGCTGGTCCGGAATATTTCGAGCCTGATCCGGGATGTGAACCTCTATCTCGCCACGCCGACGGACACGTCCCAGTCCCGGCTGACCGCCGAGATCAAGAAGCTCCGCGAATCCAGCGTCTCCTATCCGCCTCCGCTCGCCAACGCGCTGGCCAATCTGTTCTCCCACGCCGAGGTGCTTGTGGCCAAGCAGGGGCCGACGGAGGAGCTGTTCAAGAGGGCCACGTCCGGCGAAGTCTCCGACCTGACGGAGCAGCTGAGCAGCAATCTGCAGTTCGAGCTCGGCAAGAAGGTGCTCCTCGCGACCTATTACGACCGGGGCATTCTCGTGGTGTTCGCCGCGCTGATCCTGTTCTGGATCCTGCTCGCGCTGCAGCAGCGGATTCGCGGCGGCTCCGCCGTGACCCGGGTCGCTTCCCGCCCCTCGGCGATCGAGATCGCACCCGCGCCCGCCGGCGCCGGGGAGGCCGTCGTCGCGGCGGAGGAGACGCATCCGGCGCCGGTGCGGCCCGCGCCCGTCGAGGCGGAAGCCATCCGTCTGCCCGACGAACCCGAATCCCTGCCCGTCGCGGCGGCGGCTTCGTCCCCGGAACCGAGCGCCGAATCCATCCTGATGCAAGGGTTCGTCGTCAAATGCGTGGCCGGAATCATGGCCGCCTCGGCCGACGAAATCGCCGGCCGCATGGAGTATCTGCGCCGAACCCAGAACAGGATCCAGGACGCCTTCCGAAACAGCGACGGTATCGCGGAAACGTCCGATGGAACGGATGTCGACGAAGAGATCGAAACGATCTCCGCCATCGCGCTGAGCGTCCGCCAGAGGATGAACGGCATCGCCGATCTCGCGAAGCGGCTCGACTCCTATTCCAACGGTCACGCCAACGGGGCGGACCGCGGAATGATCGACCTCAACGCCTGTGTCGAGAACGTCATCGAGACCGCCGGTGCCGCGAACCGGGCGACGGTCGTGAGGAACCTGGGCGACATCCCGGAGATATTCGCCTCCAGGACCGAATTTCAGCTGCTCCTGTCGGAACTGATCGACAACTCGATGGTCGCGGTCGAGGGACTCGACGACAGAAAGGGCATCATCAAGATCGATACCGCGCGGAAGAACGACGAAATCCTGATCACCGTCATCGACAATGGCGACGGTATCGCCCCCGACAAGCGCGCGAACATCTTCAAGCCGTTCTACACGTCCCGCGACGGGGCGATGGGCATCGGCCTGACCCTCGCCGGTCACCTGGTCAAGAAATACGAGGGGGTCATCAAGATCAATTCGTTGCCCGGCCAGGGGACGGTGGCGCGCGTCACGCTGCCGGCCGGCGTGTCGGGGGCGTAGCGAGACCGGAAGCGGGCGGGGAGCGGGATCGCCCCGACCCGTCGATAGACGCGTTACCAGCAACCTTTCAGCGAGTCGGAACCATGGAAAACCGTTACGACAACCCAATCCCGAGGGCGTTTCGATGACTTCGCGGGGAGATCGAAACAGCAGCCTGCGGATGCAGCTGGTGTCCAACGCGCTCCTGAGCGTCGCGCTGCCGATCCTGATCGTCGGCGGATTGACCTTCTTTCTGCTCGCGTATCATCTCGACATCATCGAGACGAGCTTCGCGCGGAGCCGGGATGCGGTAACCAACGACATCGCGCGGACCGACCTCGTGTCGCGGGCGACAACCACCGCGAGCCAGATCGATACTTTCCTGGTCAGCCGTATCACCGAAGCCAAGGCCTGGGCGACGTCGAAGGCCGTCGTCGAGGCCGCCCGGTCGGCCGGCGCCAGGCACGCGGCCGAGGGGTTCGTCAAGACCCCCGCCGCCGAGGTCGAAAGGAGATTCCGCATCGAAAAGAGCCTGGGCCTCTGGCCGGAAGCCGATTCCTTCCTGCGCCAGCAGGTCGCGGCGTCGCCTTACTTCGCGGAACTCTTCTTTACCGACAGCAACGGTTTCAACGTCGCGCTCACCAACCCCACCAGCGATTTCATCCAGTCCGACGAGGAATGGTGGAAGCGAGCCTGGAGCCAGGGGATTTCCGTGGGCGAGGTCGAGTACGACGACTCCGCCGGGGTCTGGTCCGTGGAAATCTCGGTCCGGATAGACAACCCGACCGGGAAAAAGGCGCTCGGCGTCATGAAGACGGTGCTCGCCATCGAGCCCATTCAGAACATCGCCGACAGGGCGGCCCAGTCCGTTCCGGGCGGCCGCGTCCAGGTCGCGACGGGGCGCGGCGCGCTGATCGCCGAGACGGCCTCCGGCCACGCCCGGGAACGAATTATGAATGGCGAAGTCAACGTGCAGGAACAGGGCGAACCGTCGGTGCGGGCCGGTTTCGGCGGTGAACAGACGGGGTTCGCCACCGACCGGGAATGGCTCACGGGGTACGCCCGGACCGGCGGCCGCGAGACCTATGCTTCCGCCGTCGGCCGGTTCGCGGGTTTCGACTGGATCGTGATCGTCCAGAAACCGATCGCCGCCATCCACGAGCCGATCACGGCGCTTCGCGGTATCGAGGACGCGCTGCGCGATTGGCGCCTCATTCTCGCGCTGGCCCTGGGCGGCATGGCGTTGCTGAGTTCGGTGCTGGCGATTTCCCTCGCCGTCGGGGCCGCCCGGCGTTACGCGAACGCCCTGGGCGCGGTCACCGAGATGGCCGAACGTTCGGCCCGGGGCGAACGGGTCAGTCCCGCGGTCATCCGCAACCCCCAGGAGATCGTTCGCGTGAACGACGCCGTCCATCGCCTGGTTCAGGTGTTCGCCGGCGTCCGGGAGCGACCGCGAGCGACGTAGGTCCGGTCCGCCGCCCCTTTGCGAACCGACGGGACCCGTCGAATGACGATCCCGCGAGGATGCGCGGAGAGGCGCGCGCGGCAAGGTGGAGAGCCGTTCGATGGCGAACGCAACCGCATGGATCGTCTGGCTGGCGGGGTGGGCCGCATGCGGCCTGTTCGTCGCCGCCGCGGTCAGCGACCTTCGGACCCGCCAGGTGTCGAACGCGATACCCCTGCTGCTGCTCGGGCTTTTCGCGGTGTACGCGGCGGCCGGCGCGGTCCGGCCCGCAACGTCGCTCTGGCAGCATCTGGCGATAGGCGCCGTACTGCTCGCCGCCGGTTTCGCGCTCTACACGACCGGTCGCTTCGGCGGGGCCGATGCGAAGCTGATCGCCGTGGCGGGGTTGTGGGCCGGTCCGAACGACCTGGCGGCGTTCCTGTTCGTTCTGGGCGGGTGCGCTTTGTTGCTGAGCCTGTATGCCTTGCTGCCTCACGCGGGGGCGCGGCGTCTGCGGTCGGAACTTCCCTTCGCCCTGGCGATCGCGCCGCCGAGCCTGGCGGTCATCGTCCCGCGCGCGCTGCCATGACGTCCCCGGGACGGCGCTAGAACGGGAGATCTTCCCCGATGCAAAGATACCGTACGGTTATCGTCCTGCTTCTCCTGGTGGCCGTGCCGCTTGCCGCGGCGGTGGTCGCGGCGCGCTTCTTCATGCCCGGAACCGGTGCCGAGCCGGGTCGGGCGGAAGCGAAGCAGGTGGCTCCCGGCCCCGCCGAGAAGCCGAAGATGCGCAAGATCTTCGTGGCCGCCCGCAGGCTTCCGGTGGGCACGCTGTTGACCGATGACGATCTGACGACGCTCGATCTGCCGGAAAATGAGATCAGGCGCGCCCATCTCGCGATGGACGGCCCGAAGGCGGTCGACGGGCTGCGCGGCCACGCGGTGCGCGAGCCCGTCGCCGCGGGTGCGCCGCTCGTCCGGTCGGCGGTCGTCGGACCGGGCCAGCGGGGCTTCCTCGCGGCCGTTCTCAAGCCCGGCACGCGCGCGGTGACGATCCGGCTCGGAAAGGGGGCGAGACATGCCGGCCTGATCGATCCGGGCGATCGGGTGGACGTGATTCTCACCGCCAAGCTGCGGCTCGAAGGTCGGGTGCAGACGGTGTTCGCGCGGACCATCCTGGAGGACGTGCGCGTCGTCGCCGTCGACCGCCAAGTCGGGGCGAGCACCGAAACGCCCGAGGGCGGCAAGCGGGTCAAGCGGACCGAAATCCTCACCGCGACGCTGGAGGTCTCGCCGGCCCAGGCGGATCGTCTGGCGCTGGGCGAACACGAGGGCGAGCTCTCGCTCGCGGTGCGCTCCCTCATCGGTGCCGTGGAGCGGGTGCGAAACGAAGCGGTGGACCTCCAGGAGCTGTTGTCCCTGACCAAGGAGGCGCCGCCCTCCTCCGAGCCGGCCGCGCCCGCCCCGCCGCCGCCGATCGTCGAGGAGCCCGCGACACGGGCGGTTCTCGCGGCGGCCCGGGCGCTGCCCGTGGGGACGCTTCTCACGGGCGAGGACTTCGCCGAAATCGAGATCGCGGCGGAAGACGTCCGGCGCGAGCATGTCGTCGCGGCCGACGGCGCGGCGATCGAATCGTTGCGCGGATATGCCGTCCGCGAGCCGGTCGGTGCCGGAGCGGCTCTCACCTGGTCCTCCGTCGTCGGACCCGGTCAGAGAGGCTTTCTCGCGGCCGTTCTCGATCCCGGCACCCGCGCGGTGACGATCCAGCTCGGAAAAGGAACGAGGCATGCCGGCCTGATCGATCCGGGCGATCGCGTGGACGTGATCCTGACCGCGAAGCTGGCGCTCGACGGCGGTGTGCAAAGCGTGTTCACGCGCAGGATCCTGGAAGACGTTCGCGTGGTGGCGGTCGACCGCGAGCTCGGCGCCGCCGCCGGCGCCGCGCAACCCAACGACCCCATCAAGCGCACCAGCATCTCGACGGCGACATTGGAGGTTTCCCCGGCGCAGGCGGACCTTCTGGCGCTCGGCGAGCATCAGGGCACTCTCGCGCTTGCGGTTCGCTCGCTCGCCGCGAGAGCGGGAACCGCCGGCGGCGAGGCGGTGAATCTTCGCCAGCTGCTCGGCCATCCCCTGTCGGAGCGGGCGGAACCGCCCGGGGAACGGATCGAGTTGGAAGCGCCGGCGCTCGCGGAGCCGCGGGAATCCGAGTTTGCGTCCCCGAAGACGGTTCGCGTCATCCGCGGGAGCGAGCTTACCCGGCAGACCTTCCCCGATCCCGCCCGACCGCAAACGAACGCTTTGCCGCTCGCCGCGCTTCCCGAGCCCGCGCCGAACCCGGCGGCGGACGATCGGCGGCCGGGTCCGGCCACGGAAGTCGCGCGGTGACGACGATGCCGGGATCGGGACCGAATTCGAGGAGGACAAGGTGGATATCGCTGAACTCTTTACCCGTGGGGTGACGTCGCTCCCCGGGGCGGCGAAGCAACGATTGGACGGCGACGCCCCGCTCGACTGGGCGGCGCTCTCGAGGCCCGGGGCCGGCATCGACGTTGCCGACGCGGCACGCAACCATCGCCGTCTGCGGCCGGCGGTCGAGACGCTGGTGGAACGGCTGATCGCGGAGGTCGGGATCGTCCCGGCCGACGTTCTTGCCGGAGCGGAGCGCGAGGGGACCGCGAGCGCGTGGCTGCGCCACGTCGCCATCGAGCCGGACGGCGAGAGCTACCGGCTGCGCAACGATCTGAACGGCGAGACTTGCGCGGGAATTCGTCCCGAGGCGATCGCGGGCTATGCGACGCTTGCCCTCGATCTGGCGACCGCGGTGCACGAAGCCGCCGAGCTCTGGATCGAGGTCGGCAATCGATACGGGCCGGTTTCCGGCGACGGGTCGAGCCTGCTGGCCCGTTGCGCGATCCGGATGAGCGCCCGGATCGGCGCCCCGTCCGAACCCGGTTCCGGGCCCCGTGCGACCGGGAATCTGGCCGAAGCCCTGGAGGACGCGTGGAACTCCCAGAGCCTGACGGACCGCGCCGAGCTGTCCACCGCGATCCGGCTGAGCACCGCGCGAGGCGCCGCCGCGCCGCGCCAGTGCCACTTCGCGCCCATGAACGGCTACCGCATGCACGCCTGCGACCCGGCGGAGCTCCGCTGGCTGCGCGCCCTGGCCGAACGGGCGATGCGCGGCGCGCCGGCGCACGACCCCGAGAACCGATCGCCGGAAGCGGAATGGGCGGGAGACGTGCCCGCGGCCGACGCGGACGAGACGCTCGTCAGGGAGATCGGCGCGCTGGCCGCGCGGGCGGACGCCGAGGCCGGGACGACATCGGAAACCTTGCCGGAACCCGATGCCGACGAGCTCGCGCTGGGTCGCCAACTGGCCGACTTGCGGCGGGAAGCGGATCGGCTCCCGGCCGGGTCCCGGGAGAAGGCCGCGACCGTCGCCGACCCTGCGGGAAGAGCGAGCGAGGAGGCGGCTTCCCTGGACATGACGGCCCTGGAAGCGCAAATCCGGGCCGAGACGATGAACGCATTCGAGCTCGGGTCCGATCCGGGCGAGCTCTCCCTCGACGAGCAGCTGGCGAAGATACAGCGCGCCGCGAAGCGGCTTCCCGGCCCGGTCAGGAAGCGCCTCGCCGAGACCTACGGCGTCGGGGTCGTTCAGGCGTTCGCCCGGCTTCAGGACGCGGGCGAGACGGATGCCCTGTACGCGGAGTTGCGGGGCGCTGCCGCCGGCCGACACGTACCGCGATGGCTGGAAGACCTCGCGGGCGCGCTCCTGGCCGATGCCGGCGCGAGCACCGGGGGCGGCTTGCGGACCGGGAGCCTGCGCCTCGATCCCGAGGATGGCGCGCAAGGCCGGTATCTGGTCACCGAACTCGAAACCGGCGCCCACGGTTCTCTCACCCTGCGCGGACTGCTCGAGCAGATCCATCTGGGTCTCGCATTCGCGCACGGTGCCTGGGCCGGGCTTGCGATCCTCCAGAATGCCGGGAAGGAAGGCGGCTGGACCTTGAGCGAGAACCTGGGGGAAAACGCCCGCCTGGCCGGGAACGAGCGCGACACGCTGGAAGCGGCAAATCAGATCGGGCGCGCGCTTGAGCGGATTCACGATGCGTACGCGCATCCGCGGCGCCCGCCGAGCGCGCTGGAGCAGGCATCGATGGCGGCGGACGCGCTCACGACGGTCGGGCCGACCGTTCGCGTCGCCGCCGGTTGGCCCGGCGCGATCGGGCCGCCGGACCCGCGCAATCCCGAGGATGTCGCGCGCGTCGCCGAGGTCGCGGAATCGCTCCACGGGGATATCAAGTCGATCTCCAACCGTCTGATCGCGGGAAGGATGGCGGCTTCCGGGACCTATGCGGAGCGGCAAGAGGCGTAGATGGCCCCTCCCCCCGCCTCTTCCCGGGCGTCCCATGGCGTCCGCGAAGCGGCGATGGATCGCCGCGCGCGTGCCGCCTATGCTGGCCCGGCGCCTGATTTCCGAGGATTCCCGCCCGGGACGGAGCGCAGCCCTTGACCTCGGGAGAGCCTGTGAAAACGTCGACAGAACCTGGCGACTCAATGCCCGATCGTCTCCGCCCGGGGCCGGGCACCCGCCCGGCGGGAGCCTCCCTCGCGGAGTCCGGGAAACGGGGGAGGCGCGCGCTGATCGCGTTCGCGATGGCGGCGACGGCCCTCTGGGCGGCCACCTCCCACGCGAACGATCCTGTCGACCGCGCCCTGTCGCTCGTCTCCCAGAAGAAATATACCGAGGCGCGCGCGTTGCTCGAACCGCTGCTTCGCCGCGAGCCGAACGCGCCGCGCGTGCGGCTGCTGAACGGCATCCTGCTCGCCCGCGAAGGAAAGTCCCGCGAGGCGGCCGCCATCTTCGAACGCCTCCGCCAGGAGCGCCCCGACATGTTCGAGCCATACAACAACCTCGCGGTGCTCTATGCCGAGCAGGGACGGCTCGACGAGGCCCGCGAGGTGCTGCTCGCGGCGCTGGAGCGAAGGCCCGATCCCGTGGCCTATGCCAATCTGGGAGACGTCTATATGCGGCTCGCGGACCGTGCCTATTCGCGCGCCCGCGACGTCCGTGGCGGTCTCGGCGCGGCCATGCGCGGATCTTCCGCGGGCCGGCCGGTTGCTTCCGCCGTCCCGGAGCCGGCGGCGCCGGAGCCGCCTCCCGCTCCCCGGTCGAAGCCCGAAGCCCCCGCGGCGGCGAAGGACGGGCCGTTGGCATTGATCGCCGATCCCGCCCCGTCCGGCCACGCTCCCGCCGAAGCCCCGCGCGGCGGGTGCGTGCAGGCGGGAAAGTTCGACGACCGGAAGGTTCTTGCCGCGGCGGTCGAATGGATTCAGTCGCGGGGCGCCGAGGTGATCGACCTGCGCGACGAGAAGGCCTCGGTCGTGCGGAGCTACAGGGTCTACCTGCCGGCGCTTCCGAGCGCGGCCGCGGCCGCGGAGACGCTGCGCGAGCTTCGCGGCCGGGGTATTCGCGACGTCGCGGTCATGCGAAAGGGCGCCTCGGCCAACCGGATTTCCCTCGGCGTCTTCAAGAGCAGGAGCAACGCGGAACGGCGCGTGGCCGAGCTGGGGAAGCTAGGCTATTCCCCGAAATCGGCGCCGATCTCGAAGACCCTGGACGCGTATGCGGTCCGCGCCCGCGCGGCCGGCGCGCCGGCCGATCTCGTCTCGGCCTGGAAGGCGAAGTTTCCCGGACAGCCCATCGAAGCCGTGGACTGCCCCTGACGGCGGCCGTCGCGGGCTGAGGTCCGGGCCCTCCCGCCCCGTCCGCGACGCATCGCCGCCTTCCCCATCAACCGATCGAGGCCAGAAGCTCGAAATCGGAGTCGGCCGTTTCGATGTCGACGCCGTATCGCCGGGCGCAGGCGAGAATCGTCACGCCGGTCGCCGGGACGGTAACGCCGGACGCCCGCGCACGCCTCGCAAGATCGTAGCTTTCGTTCCAGACGGCATCGTCCAAGGGGAGTTCGGGCAGCGTACGCGCGAACTCGCGCAAGACGCGCCTCTCCCGTTGCCCGCGCGCGCCGTTCCAGAGTTCCAGCTGGACCAGGGGGCACCAGCACGCCTCGCCGTTGGCGAGCGTCGCCTCGACGCGGGCACGCACCGCCGGGTCGCCGCCGGGTCGAAGCATGTGAATCCACGAAGAGGTGTCGACCAGGATCAACCGATCAGCCCTGCCGGCGCGCGGCTTAAAGTTCCTCCGGCGTAATCAGATCGGAGCAGGTGCCGGCGAACCGGACCAGTTCGGCCATTCGCCTGCGGCGGTTGAAGTCGGCGATAGCGGTAACGATGGCCTCGCGTTTGGTCCTCGCTCCCGTGAACCTGATGACATCCTCAAGCTCGCCATCGGGAATGGCTTCACTACAACCATTCGTCCGCTTCCCCGAGCGAGACTTCGCTATCCCACAGGCGGGCGTTCGGCGCGTTCGTCGAGGCGGGAGCTCCGGATCAGGCCGAGCGTCCAGACGCCGGCGACGGTCCCGAGGCAAGCGGCGACGGCGATGGGAACCCCGAGCCCGAACAGCGAGGCAAGGCCGCCGAGCAGCGCCGCGCTCGCCGCCGGAACCGAGCGGAAGGTGAGGCCGACGAGGCTCATCACGCGGGCCCGCATCGCCGGGTCGACGCAGTTCTGGATCAGAATCTGGCTGCAGATCGAGTTCGTGTTGGAGAACAGCCCGTAGGCCGCCATCAGGGCTATGCCGAGCCAGAACGCATCGGTCCAGGCGAAGCCGGCCACCGCGATGCCGCACAGCACCCCGGTCGCGCCGAGCAGTCGGGTGAGTCCCTGCGTCCCGCCGCGCCGGGCGAGAATGAGCGAGCCCACGATCGCGCCAGCCCCGGCCGAGGACAAGAGCGTCGCCAGCCCGTCCGCGCCGCGCCCGAAGACCTCCGAGGCAAAGGCCGGGAGGAGCTCCACCACCGGGCGCAACAGGATCGAAAACGCGACGGTCATCAGGAGGAGGACGCGGATCGTCTCGTGGCCGGCGGTGTAGCGGAGCCCCCGCGCCACATCGCCGAGCAGGCTGCCTCCGCTGCCGGCCGGCCTGTCCGGATCGCGGTAGGAGAGCGCGAGCAGCGCCCAGACCATGCCGAGATAGGTGGCGGCGTTGACCGCGAACGCGAGCGCGGCGCCCTGCCACACCAGCAGCGCGCCCGCGATGGCCGGGCCTATGAACCGGGCGGTCTGCACCATCGAGGACTGGAAGGCGATGGCGGACGACAAGTCCTCGCGCGGCACCAGGTTGGCGACCAGGGCGAAATAAGAGGGCTGCATGAACGCCATGTTGATGCCGTTCAGCACGGTCAGCGCGAGCAGGAGCTCGATGGTCATCAGATCGAGACCGGTCAGGATCGCGAGCGCCGCCATCACGGCCGCGGCCGAGATCTGGCCCGCCCGGAAGATCCGGTAGGCGCCGAGCCGGTCGGTCGCGGCTCCGGTCAGCGGCACCAGCGCGATGATCGGCACCACCTCGCAGAACACGACGATGCCGAGCCATGCCGGCGAACGGGTCAGCTCCCAGGCGAGCCAGCCGAGCGCGGTGCGGTATATCCAGGTGCCGAGAAAAGACCCGGACGCGCCGATCGAATAGAGCCGGTAATCCCGATGCCCGAGCGCGGTCCCGATACCGCCGAGCCAGGAGGCGCGCGACACTAAACCGCGCCGGCCGCGGATCGTCGCGTCCGCGCCGGCCGACATCCGTCCGCCTTTCCGCGCCGCAGGTGCTTGAGGGCTTCGCGCCGGCTCAGTTCGGAGAGGCCGGCGTGAGTCGCGACGAACTCAGTCACCCACACCGGATCGGTCTTCGAGTACTCGCGCAACGCCCAGCCGATGCCCTTGCGGAGAAAGAACTCCGACATGCCGATGGACGGTCGGATCGCGTCGGCCAGCAGCTTCGTATCCGTCGCGCGCCTGGCGCGAAGCTGAGCGAGTATCGCGGTCCGCCGCTTCCAGATGTCGTCGTCTTTCGCCCACGCGCGCAGCGCGGCCTTCATCGGGCGAGGGTGCGCTGCGAGCATGGTCCCCACGCCCCGGCTGGCGATCGCGTCCACATAGTCCCACCAGGCGCCGGTGACCACCAGCTCCTCGATCAACGGAACGCGCGTCGGCTCCAGCCAGCGCGAATAGCGCCGGAAGTGCAGTAATTCGACCGCCGCGTAGCGTTCCTCGCGATGCGCGGCCTTGCGCCAAAGGTCGAGAATTGCCGTTTCCCATGCCTGGGCGTCGGCAAGCGGGTGTGTGCTGAACACCCGACCGGCGATTTGCCGGCATTGCGGCACGCCCACGCCGAAAAACGGCATTTCCGACTTCATGTACGCCTGTTGCCGCGCCGCCCTGAGCGGATCGGCGGCATCCCGCAAGGCGGCAATGACAGAGTTTCGAACGTTCATCGCTGGCGTGCCGTCTTCAAGGCAGGCGCCCGGCACGAAGCCGTCGCTCGATACGGTGCTCCGCGCCCAATCCGGACGAAGACGTTTCTCCGGTCCTCGTCCGGTGCCGCCCCCGGAGGACCCAATCGACGGATGGCGCGGCGCGCTTCCCCCGCCCCTACTCCGCCGCTTCGGCCGCCGTCTTCGGGCTGTTGGTGGCGATGGTTTTCATGTTGTTGCGCTGGGTGACGAACTTCTCCGGCCCCTCGTAGACGCCGTCCGGGATGTCGAAATAGCCCGCCTCGAACTGCGCCTCGTCGGTCAGCCGCATGGCGATCGAGTCGAACGGGCAGACATCCATGCAGAGCTCGCAGCCGATGCAGGTCTCGGGATGGACCTCGACCTTCCCCGCCGGGCTCTGCGACAGCGCCTCGTAGAAGCACATCTGGATGCAGATGGTGCAGCTCGGGTTCTGGCAGGTGTCCTCGTTGACCACCGCGTGCACCCGGTCGCGGGCGAACTGCTCGGCATAGTCCTTCGCCGCGCGCCGGGACGCGATGCCCCGCATCGACTCGACGTCCGGGTAGCCGTGCTCGTCCATGAAGCGCTCGATCCCGCCGATGATGTTGGGCAGCCACTTCATGCCCTTGATCATCAGCACCGAGCCGATCTCGACGACGTTGGCGCCGGTCATCAGGAACTCGACCGCGTCGCGGTGGTCGAAGATCCCGTTGGTGCCGGCGATCGGGATGCCGACCTGGGTGTAGATGTTGTGCACCCATCTCAGCGTCAGCGGCTTCACCCAGGTGCCGCCGATCCCGGCCGTTCCGGCAAGCCTCGGTTCCGCCGCCTCGATATCGACCGCGAAGCCGGTATGGCGGTTGGTGGCGGTGACCGCCGCCGCGCCCGCCTTCTGGACCGCGCGGGCGATCTCGACCGGGCGCGACTGGTCCGGGGTGAGCTTGACCACCACCGGAATGTCGACCGCCTCGACCACCTGGCGGGTGACCTCGTAGGCGATGTCCTCTTCCTGGCTGATCATGCTGCCGCCGTGGACGCCCGGCATCAGGGCCGGGTGCGGGCAGCCGAAATTGAGCTCGACCATCGGCAGGCCGCAATCCTCGACCGTGCGGCAGATGTCCTTCCAGCCGTCGATCTCCTTGGCCCCGGCCGAGCCGATCAGGTGGGCGCCGCGTTCGCGCGCGTAGACGCCGACCTCCTTCAGATAGGGGATCCAGTCCTTGTAGTAGGTGCTGGAATAGCCCGACCGGCTGTAGAACACGAAGTCGCGCGGCACCTTCCCTTTGATGATGTCGCCGCGGTCGTTGAGGATCGCGTATTTGGAGTTCTGCGTCAGCCGCGCCATGTCCTCCATGTCGGTCAGCGTCTTGACGATGGCGCCCGCCGCCCCGTAGTCGAAGCACTGCTTCATCAGGTCGGGGCTGTTGGTGGTCTCGAGCGAGGCGACCACCACCGGGTTCTTGAACGGGACGCCGCAAAACTCGACTGCCATGTCTGCCATCGGATATCTCCGCGCTTCGGGGGCGGGCTCGCCGCCATTAAGATCAGTATACTGATAGTCGGCCGGCGCCGTCCATCCGGCCTATTCCTCCGGCTCGGTGGTGAACATCAGCGGGTGGCCGTGCTCGCGCCCCAGATCGGTCGCCTCGGTCGCCTTGGTCTCGGCGACGTCCCGGGTATAGACGGCGACCACGCAGGAACCCTGGGTGTGCATTCCCTACGGTCGAAGGGGTGGTTAGGTCACGTTGGGTCGGGGTCGTTCTCTCTCCATGAATGGTCGTTACTTTAGAATAGGTTAGGCGGTTTGTCGAGGCATTTCTCGTTGGCATACATTGGGACACAAGGTGAGGGTTCGATGGGTTCGAGTGGCATCGAGGGAAGTTCGGGATAGGCGTATGCCTGCTTGTGCCTGGCGAAGGCGAATGCCTCTTGTCGACAAGAGGCATTCCGGGAGACCGTCCGTGCCATATGCCGTGGCCATGATCTTAGGTGAAATACAGGAGTATCGTC
>JAJEHI010000046.1 GCA_022823775.1 Defluviicoccus sp.
TGCTCAAGGACGACGACATCAACCTCTTGAAGTTCCCGGTGCCGTTCGTCCACGAGCTGGACGGCGGACGCTACATCGGCACCGGCTGCCTCGTGGTCACCAAGGACCCGGACGAGGGGTGGGTGAACTTCGGCACGTACCGCGGCATGGTGCAGGACGAGAAGAGCATGAACGTGTACATCTCGCCCGGCAAGCACGGCCGCATCCACCGCGACAAGTACCAGCAGCGCGGCGAGCCGATGCCGGCGGTGATCGTCTGCGGCGGCGACCCGATGACCTTCCTGATGGGCTGCAGCGAGGTGCCGCCGGGGGTCTGCGAGTTCGACGTCGTCGGCGGGTTCCGCGGCGAGGCGATGAAGATGATCAAGGGCCGGCATACCGGACTGCCGTTCCCGGCCAACGCGGAGATCGTGCTCGAAGGCTTCGTCCATCCCGAAGCGCGCAAGGAGGAAGGCCCGTTCGGCGAATGGACCGGCTATTACGGCTCCCGGATGCGCGAGGAGCCGGTGATGGACATCAAGGCGATCTATTACCGGAACAACCCGATCCTGCTCGGCTGCCCGCCCCAGCGGCCGCCGGACGAGCTCGCCCGCTACCGCGCGGTCACCCGTTCGGCGCTCCTGAAGGAGAACATCAAGAAGGCCGGCGTGCCCGATGTCGAGGGGGCCTGGCTGCACGAGGTCGGCACGGCGCGCATGCTGGTCGCGGTGTCGATCAAGCAGCGCTATCCGGGCCACGCCCGGCAGGCCGGCCACATCGCCTGCCAGTGCCATGTCGGCGCCTATGCCGGCAAGTACGTGATCGTGACCGACGAGGACATCGACGTCTCCAACCTGGAGGAGCTGATCTGGGCGATGCTCACCCGCTCCGACCCGGCGGAATCGATCGACATCATCCCCAACGCATGGTCGACCCATCTCGATCCCCGGATCCCGCCCTGGGAGAAGGAGAAGGGGAACCTGACCAACAGCCGGGCGATCATCGACGCCTGCCGGCCGTTCCACTGGAAGGACGAGTTCCCGCCGGTGAACGCGCCTTCGCCCGAGCTCGCCAGGGAGTCCCGCGACAAGTGGGGCTATCTCTGCGACTGAGGGGAGGCCACCCCCGGCAGCAGTGCGACAGGACCGCCGCGGAGACCACCCGCGGCGGTCGGCGTTCGAGGATCGGACCATGCAGCGCAACGACGAGATCCAGACCGACCTGAGGGCCTTTCTTTCCGCCGTGGAGGAAGGCGGCGAGGTCGAGCGCGTCGCGGGCGCCCACTGGGACCGCGAGCTCGGCGCGGTGACCGAGGTGCTCTACCGCGAGAAGGTCGACAAGTCGCCGCTTCTCCTGTTCGACGAGGTGCCGGGATACGCCAGGGGGATGCGCTGCCTCTACGGGATGCTGGGCTCGCCGCTGAGGCTCGCGCTGGGTCTCGGGATCGACCCGTCGCAGTCCGGCGACCGGCGAACCATGCTCGATACCTATCGCCGCCGCATCAAGAGCCACGAGCCGATCCCGCCCCGCGTCGTCGATGACGGCCCGGTGATGGAGAATGTCGACCGCGACGGCGATGTCGACCTGCTCAAGTTCCCGGTGCCGATCCACCACGAGCACGACGGCGGGCGCTATATCGGAACCGCCTGCGGCGTGGTCACCCGCGACCCCGACAGCGGGCGGATCAATGTCGGCACCTACCGCGTGCAGGTGAACGGCCCGGATATCGCCACCTCCTACATCTCGAACGGCAAGCAGGGGCGGATCCAGCGCGACAAGTATCTCAAGGCGGGCAAGCCCTGCCCGATGGCGATCATCGTCGGCATCGATCCCGCCACCTATATCGCGGCGCGCTATACCCTGTCGGACAACGTGCCGGAGTTCGACTGGGCCGGCGGGCTGGCCGGGCGGCCGATCGACTGCATCGAGGGCGAGCTCACCGGGCTGCCGTTCCCGGCCAATTCGGAAATCGTGCTCGAGGGCGAGGTGTCGCCCGACGAGACGGCGATGGAGGGTCCGTTCGGCGAGTGGACGGGCTACTACGCGGGCGACGCGCGGGAGGAGCCGGTCATCAGGATTAAGCGGGTCTATTACCGCAACGACCCGATCCTCACCTGCGCGGCGAGCCAGAAGCCGCCGCATTCCCATCTGTTCGAACGCTGTTTCATCCGCTCCGCCGGCCTCCTCGATTCGCTCGAGGGCGCCGGCATCCCGGACGTGACGGGGGTCTGGGTGCACCAGGCGGGGGCCGGGCGGACCTTCGTCGTGGTGGCGATCAAGCAGCGCTATTTCGGGCACGCCAACCAGGCCGGGCTCGTGGCCTCGCAGGTCAACCCCACCGGCTATGTCGGGCGCTATGTCGTCGTGGTCGACGACGACATCGATCCGACCGACATGCACGACGTGATCTGGGCGATGGGAACGCGGACCGATCCCAAGACCGATTTCACGATCCTCGACCGGAACTGGTCCTCCCGGCTGGATACGATGGTCACCGACGAGAAGCTCTACAACTCGCGCGTGGTCATCGATGCCTGCATCCCCTACGAGCGGCTGGAGACTTTTCCCCGCGTCGCCCAGACGTCGCCCGAGCTGGCCGCGGAGGTGCGGTCGCGGTTCCCGGATGTTTTCGCCTAGGCTTCGCGCCGGACGTCCGCGGTAACGGGGCTCGAATGATCCCCGCCTTCTGGCGAACCCCCGTCTATGTCCTGCTGGGCGCCACCTGCATCCTGCTGGTGACCTCCGGCGTCCGTCAGTCCTTCGGCCTGTTCATCCCGCCGATCAGCCTCGATCTCGGCTGGGGCCGCGAGCCGATCTCGGTTGCGATCGCCACCCAGAACCTCGTCGTCGGGCTTGCCACGCCGCTCGCCGCGATGATCGCCGACCGCTGGGGTCCGATCCGCGTGATCGCGACCGGCGCGCTGATCGCCGTGACCGGGCTCGTGCTGTCGTCCCACGCGACGACCCACGCGGAATTCATGGTCGGCACCGGGTTCCTGATCGGGATCGGAATGGGCGGCTGCGGGCTGGGCCTGTTGAATGCCCTGGTCGGGCGCATCGCGCCGGAAGGACGCCGGATGACCTGGCTCGGCATCACCACCGCCGGCGGGACCCTGGGGCAGTCCGTCTTCGTCCCCTACAGCCAGGCGATGATCGAGCTCTTCGACTGGCGCGGCGCGCTGATTGCGATGGCGATCGCGCTCTCCGTCGCGGTGCCGCTCGCTCTCTCGCTTCGCGCCGGAACCTCGGCGCGGCTCGTCCAGCGGACCCGGCAGAGCCTCGGCGAGGCGCTCCGCGAGGCCGCCGGCCATCGCGGCTACGTGATGCTGGTGAGCGCCTATTTCGTCTGCGGTCTGCAGGTGCAGTTCATCGCGGCGCATTTGCCGGGTTACATCTCGGACGGCGGGCTCGCGCCGGCGCTCGGCGCGGCGGCGATCGCCACCATCGGGCTGTTCAACCTGTTCGGCACCATCGGCGCCGGCAGGCTCGGCGACCGCTACCGCATGAAATACCTGCTCAGCACGATCTACACGATCCGCAGCGTGGCCATGCTGGTCTTTCTCTCGGTGCCGCTGTCGGAGACCAGCGTCCTCGTCTTCGCCGGCGTGATGGGGCTCCTCTGGCTCTCGACGGTGCCGCTCACCACCGGGCTGATCGCCCACATATTCGGGCCGCGCTACATGGCCACCCTCGCCGCGATCGCATTCCTGAGCCACCAGCTGGGCAGTTTCCTCGGCGTCTGGCTGGGCGGCCTGTCCTTCGACATGACGGGCTCCTACGACCCCGTCTGGACCTTCGCCATCGTCGCCGGCTTCGTCGCGGCGGCGCTGCATCTTCCGATCCCCGACCGGCCGCTGGCGCGGCTGTCCGAAGGCGCGGTGTAGTCGCCGGCACCGCGATGCGGCGTACCGTAGTTCGCGGCGGCTCGGCAATTTCTCTACGCGCATAATTATAAGAAAAAATAATCATTATGACAATTAAATTTTGTATTTTATGATAATCGGGCTTTCCTATAGTGCGGCCTTGTCGTGCTGTCCGGAGCCCGGAACCTTGGGATACAGCATCCATTGCTCGCCGAGCGGCCCGGACTTCGCAGGCGCGACCGCCGAACGCGTGTGAGGGATTCGAACATGGAAGGCACAGCCCGAAGCGCATGGGGCTCCGCGGCGTGCGCCCGGATCGGGCCGCATGCTCGCCATCGGCCTTGACCGGCCGCGGGTGGAGGAGACGCTCGACTCGCTCGGCATTTCCTTCCGGTTCGGAGAGGGCGGGGATTGCCGGCAGGCCCCGGTCGAGATCGCCCGCGAAAACGCGCCGGCAAACCCCGTCGTCCGCAGCAGGGAAGAGGCGCTGCGTCCGGCGAACTGCGTTGCCGCGGCAAGGTGCGGCTCGCGGGCGACGAACGCCGTGTGGACGTGCCCGCGCGGCTCGCGGATATCGACAGGACCCACTTCGAGTCCTCGCTTCTTGCGACGACCGCGATTTCCACGAGCGCCTCGAAGTGGTGCTCGGCGAGACCTTCCGGTACGGTCCTTATTTCCGGACCGTTCAACGCGTGCAAGTGGACACGATTTCGAGAGGTTCCTGTCCGACGAAGAGATCCGGCGGATGTCCGTCGAGCGCCTGCCGATCCGTAATCGCGAACGCTGGACCGAAATCAGCCGCCCCCGGGACGCTCGTGCCCGAGGATATCCGCGAGTAGCTGGCGCGCGCGTTCGGGCGTGTCGGCCATACGTCCCTTCGGCACGTGCCTGAGCACGCCGAAGGCCCTGAGCATCTCCTCCACCGGCTTGGACGCGCCGAGGACGACCAGGGCGGTGCCGCTGGCGTGCGCCTGATCGGCCAGGATGGCCAGCACGTGTGCCGCGCTGTCGTCGATCGAGCCGGTGCGCGAGAAATCGAGGATCACCGCTTCGTGCTGGCGGATATCGTCGCCCAGCATCCGCATCAGCTTGCGCGACGAGGCCAGGGTCACCACGCCGACGAAGGCCAGCATCCTGGCCCGCGCGGTCCACCGATCGCCCTCCCCGACCACGGTGGAATCGAGCAGCGGCGTCGAGATCACGCTGTCGAGCTCGGCCTGCTCCTGGCGCGCGGACTGGACCAGGCCAGCGACCAGCATCCCGAAGGCGAGCCCGAGCAGGGGATCGACGAGCGCCGTGAGCACCGCCGTCGCCAGCATCGCCACCCCGTAGCCGCGCGGGATCTCCAGGATATTGCGCAGGAACCGCCAGTCGACGGTCCGCCACGCCAGCACCAGCAGGAGCGCCGTTATGGCCGGGACCGGGATCAGCGCGGAGAATCGGCCGAGGCCCAGGACCACCGCGGCCAGCACCGCGCAACCGACGATGCGGCAAACAACCGTCCGCGCCCCGGCCCTCAGCGAAAACTCCGTCGCTTCGTTCGCCGTGCCCGGCATGGCCCCGAACATGCCGCCCACGACGTTGCCGACGCCCTGGCCGAACAGTTCCCGGTTGGGAGCATGTTGAGCGCCGGTGAGCGAGTCCGCGCTCAACGCGCGCTGGACCGCCTGGACCGACGCGATCACCGCGATGACCAGCGCCGGACCGACGGCCGCCAGCACGAAATCCGGTGTCGGCATGTCGAGCACCGGCGCCGGCAGGGATTGGGACAGCGCGCCCAGCCGATCCGCGCCGGGGAACAGGGCGATGGCCGCGAGCGTCGCCGCGACGAGCGCCACGGCGGTACCGCGAAACGGCGTCTTCACCAGGCGCGGCCAGACGATCAGGATCGCCAGGGCGATGCCGAAAACGGCGAACGTGTCGACACGCGCTTCCGCGTCGAGAAGCATCCGGACCTGCGACTCGATCAGGATGACGGCAATGCCAGCCAGGAAACCGGCCAGCACGCTGTAGGGGATGTAAGTGGCGAAGCGCGCGAGGCCGGCCCACCCGAACAGGATCTGGAACGCGCCCGCCATCGTCACCGCCAGCGCCATCTCGGCCGGCCCGATCCCCGGCTCCCGCAGAACCACCGCCGTCAGTACCGCGAGCGAAATCGCGGCGCCCGACCACAGCGCCCTCGTGCCGCCGAACAGCGCCGCGAAGAAAGCCATGATCGTCGCGGTGTAGAAGGCTGCCGCCGGACCCATCCCCGACGCCACCCCGAGCGCCAGCGTGACGGGAATTGCCGCCAGACCCAACAGCGCACCGGCCCGCGCATCGGCGCGGAAGTCGCTCCAGCCATAGCGCCGCCTATTGTCGAGCAGCCGCCGGAGGTTCATCGTTCCGTTCCCTCGCGTCCGGTCTTGAGGGGCGGTGGGATGTCAGCCAAAGGAGCCGCGAAAGTCAAACCGGCCCTCCCCTTCGGGTTCCAGGGCAACGCCTGTAAACTCACGCCGTATGCAAGGTTGGATCGTGGGAGAACCCGGTCGTGCCGACCGCTCTGCTGGTTTACCCGGAACACCCACCGACCTACTGGGGCGCTGACCACGCGCTGGAGATGTCGGGGGTCAAGGCGACCCACCCGCCTCTAGGGCTGCTGACCGTCGCCGCGATGTTTCCCGCGAGCTATGAGCTGCGCGTGGTCGACATGAACGTGAGCGACTTGCATGACGCCGATCTCGAGTGGGCGGATCTGGTGTTCACGTCCACGATGATCACGCAACATGTGTCGCTGCGCGCCGTGGTCGAGCGCTGCAACCGCGCAGGCGTTCCCGTGGTAGCCGGAGGACCCCATCCGACCACGTTTCACGAGGAAATCGGGGGCGTGGACCATTTCGTGCTGGACGAGGTCGAGGAGACCTTCGCGGAATTCCTTCGGGATCTGGAAAGCGGGACGGCCAGGAGAGTGTATCGGGAAGCGCGGAAGCCGGATGTGACCCGGACGCCGGTTCCGCGGTTCGATCTCATCGATATCGAGAACTACGCCACGATGAGCGTGCAATTCTCCCGGGGGTGTCCGTTCGACTGCGAGTTTTGCGACATCATCAAGCTCTACGGCCGCGTGCCTCGCACCAAGTCGCCGGAACAGGTCGTGGAGGAACTGGATTCGCTGTACCGCCTGGGCTGGCGAGGGCCGGTTTTTCTGGTCGACGACAACTTCATCGGCAACAAACGGGACGCCCTGGAGCTGCTGCCGGCGATAGCCGGGTGGCAAAAGGCCAGGGGATATCCGTTCACCCTGATCACGGAAGCGAGTGCGAACCTCGCGCTAATGGACGCGATGATGGATGCCATGATCGAAGCCGGCTTCGACTCCGTGTTCGTCGGTATCGAAACCCCCAACCCCAAGGCCCTGCTCAAAACCAAGAAGCAGCAAAACACGAACGAGACCCAGGAGAACTACCTCTACCACGCCGTCCGAAAGATCCAGCAGCGCGGCATGCAGGTCCAGGGCGGGTTCATCCTGGGCCTGGATAGCGATGACGAGGGCGTGTTCGATGCCCAGATCGATTTCATCCAGGAGACCGGCATTCCCGTGGCGCCCGTCTATTTGTTGACCGCCGTCAAGGGCACGGACATGTACGAGCGCATGAAATCGGAGGGCCGGCTTCAGGAGGCGCCGCTCGGAACCAATGCCATGCCTCTCAACTTCAAGACGGAGCTGGAATACGGGACATTAATCGACGGATACAAGCGGGTGATCGCCACGCTCTACGACCCGACCCTCGAAAACTACTTCAGCCGCTGCCTGACCCTGTTCAGGCACCTCAAGCCTGTCCGGCATCTTCGAAAGCCCAGGAGCAGGACGGAGATCGATGCAGCCTTCATGGCCGTTCGCCGTCGTCTTTCCGCCAGGCAGCTCCCTGCCTATTCGAAGTTCATCGCCAAGGTTTCCAAGGACTATCCGGGCATGCTTTCCGATGCGATCTACCTTGCGGCCATGGGGTATCACTTCGAAAAGATCACCCGTCAGCAGGTCGCGATCCATGATTTTCTGGGCTTCCTGAGAAGCGAGCTGGAGACGTTTCAAGAGGCGGTTTCGGGCCGCGTTTCGGAAGAGGAGATCAGGACCCGCAGCCAGACGTCTCTTGAACGGGCCGAATCGCTATATCAGTCCATCTCCGATGAGTTCCGGTACCAGGGAGATGGGTTGGCCGATGCACTGCAATCTTTTCGACGTACGATGGCTGCCCGGACGGATGGCTTCACCCACTTTGCGCCGGTTTCCTGAGCGTCGCCTCGCCCCCTGCACGTTCATAGGAACCCCCGCATGGCGGCAAAATCCCGATAAGGCGCGAACGCCTCGTTGACCGTCTCCGGCGTGAGACCGTAGTCCTCCAGCCTGTACTCGTGCGGCGGTTCTTTACGACGCTGCTCTTCTTGAATCTCGAGCCACTCCCGCATGGCGTTGGCGGCGTCCGACTCCAGCGGCCAATTGTGGCGTTTGTAGATGTCGTTCACGACGCCCATCGGGTCGTCGACCAAATCGGTATAGCGAACGTCGACCCAGCGCTCTTCAAGCGCGGGATTGGAGGCGCGGAACCGCATGGCGCCGTTGAGCATGCCGCTCATGAACGCCAGCTGCTCGGCGCCGGTTTCGAACGGCGGCCGCGCCT
>JAJEHI010000005.1 GCA_022823775.1 Defluviicoccus sp.
CGGCGTGCTCGGCGGGCTTGGCGGCCTCGCGCAACTCCTCGATCGCCTGGCGGTCGCGGGCGAACTGGCGGAAGGCGGCGAACTTGGCGGACAGATACTGGTCGGGCCAGGGCACCGGATCCCAGCCGTACCAGGCCGCGGCCTGCTGGGTGAAGTTGGGGTTGTAGAGGTGGGCGCGGGCAAGCGCCACGAGATCGGCGCGCCCCGCGGCCACGATGGTGTTGACCTGGTCCCAGGTGAAGATGTTGCCGGCGACCAGCGTCGGCACGCCCGTCTCGATCCGCACCTGCTCGGAGAACGGGGTCTGGAACATGCGGCCGTAGACCGGCTTCTCCTCGGACGCTGTCTGGCCGGTCGAGACGTTGATCAGGTCGACGCCGTGCGCCGCGAACGCCTTCGAGATCGCCACCGCGTCGTCGCCCTCGTTGCCGCCGGGCACCCAGTCGTGCGCCGAGATGCGGATCGAGATCGGCCGGTCGCCGGGCCACGCGTGCCGCACCGCGTCGAACACCTCGAGCGGGTAGCGGAGCCGGTTCTCCAGGCTGCCGCCATATTCGTCGGTCCGCCGGTTCGTGGCGGGCGAGAGGAACCCGCCGAGAAGATAGCCGTGCGCGCAGTGAAGCTCGGCCATGTCGAAACCGGCCCGCGCGGCGCGCTCGAACGCGGCGACGAACTCATCCCTCACCCGGTCCATGTCGGCGCGGTCCATCTCGCGCGGAACGACGGAATTGGGCAGATAGGGAAGCGGCGAAGGGGCGACGATCTCCCACCCCCCCTCCTCCAGCGGCTGGTCGATCCCGTCCCAGGCGAGCTTCGTCGCCCCCTTGCGCCCGGCATGGCCGATCTGCATGCAAAGCTTCGCCGCCGTGTATTCGTGCACGAAATCGGCGATGCGTTTCCACGAAGCTTCCTGATCGTCGTTCCAGATTCCGGCGCAGCCGGGCGTGATCCGCGCGTCGGGAGCGATGCAGCTCATCTCGGTATAGACCAGCCCGGCACCGCCCAGCGCGCGGCCGGTGAGGTGGACGTAGTGCCACTCCCCCGGCACGCCGTCCTCGGCGCAATACTGGCACATGGGGGCGACCGCCACCCGGTTCTGGAGCCGCATGGTACCGATGGTGAACGGGGCGAACATCGGCGGCGGGGGCGTGTCCGCGACTTCCGGCAGGTTCTCCCTCTCGGCCACGCCGGCGGCGAATTCGCGGTCGACCGAGGCGATGAAGTCCGCGTCGCGGGTGCGCAGGTTGTCGTAGGTGATGGCCTTGGAGCGGGACAGCAGGCTGAAGGCGAACTGGGTCGGCTCCATGTCCCAGTAACGCTCGACCTGCTCGAACCAGGCGAGCGAGACCTCGGCCGCGTGCTGCAGCCGGCCCACCTCGTCGCGCCGGTTGACGTCGTAGGCGGCGAGCGCGTCGGCGACGTTGTCGTGCGCGCGGAACTCCTCGAACAGCGCGATCGCGTCCTCCATCGCGAGCTTGGTGCCCGAGCCGATCGAGAAATGCGCGGTGTGGGCCGCATCGCCCATGATCACCATGTTGTCGCGCACCCAGGTCTCGCAGCGGATGGTCGGGAAGTTGCGCCAGAACGAGCGGTTGACGATCACGGGATGACCGTCGAGCAGGTCCTCATACAGCGCGCTCACATAGGCGACGGTCGCCTCCTCGTCCTCATCCTCCAGCCCGGCGCGGGCGAAGGTGTCCGCCGTGGTCTCGACGATCCAGGTGCTCATGTCCGCGTCGTACTGGTAGGCGTGGAGGTTCCAGATGCCGGCGTCGTTCTCGCGGAAGTCGAATGTGAAGGCGGGCAGCGGACGCGTGCTGCCGAGCCAGACGAACTTGTTGGGCCGCCAGTCGTAGCTGGGGCGGAAACGGTCGGCATATTCCTCGCGGATCCAGCTGTTTATCCCGTTGCAGGCGATCGCCAGGTCCGCCTCCGGGAGCTCGTCGAGAGAGCGAATTTCGCGCTGGAACTCCATGGATACGCCAAGCTCGCGGCAGCGATCCTGGAGGAGCAGGAGCAGCGCCTTGCGCGACATGCCGCAGAACCCGTGCCCGCCGGACGTGATCCTGCGGCCCTTGAAAAAGATGTCGATGTCGTCCCAGTAGGCGAACCCGGACCGGATCGCGTCGTAGCTCGCCGCGTCGTAGTCGCGGAAATGACCCAGAGTCTCGGCCGAAAACACCACGCCGAAGCCGAACGTGTCGTCGTGGCGGTTCTGCTCGTAGATCGTGATCTCGTGCCGGGGATCGTCCGCCTTCATCAAGAGGGAGAAATAGAGCCCTGCCGGGCCCCCGCCTATCACCTGGATCTTCATTGCCGTCTCCTCTCCGATCCGCGTGCGCCGAACGATTGCTTTATACCTAAATCAATTCGAGATGAAACGGATTTTCTTTGAAGTCTAAAGCAAAATCGGCGATCGCCGCGCCCGGCGGCGATCCCGTCGAAACGACGAGAAGAGCCGGCGCCGTTGATCGGCCGGGCTGATTCGTTACCCTGCCCCGCGAGCTCTTCGCGGCGATCGGGCATTTTCAATCCGGGACCGCCAACGGTGAATTCCGACTCCCTGTTCCCGTCCGGCGGACCGTCCTCCCCGTCCGGGACCGGCGTCTTCCCCTCGCAGACCGTCGCGGCCCTGATCCGTGACCGGACGATCTCCTCGACCCGCGAATTTCCGGCCGACATGATCCAGCCGGCGAGCCTCGATTTGCGACTCGGCCAGGTCGCCTACCGGGTCCAGGCGAGCTTCCTCCCCGGGCCCGGCGCCACGGTCGAGGAGAAGATCGACACTCTCGGCATGCACGAGATCGACCTGGAGGGCGGCGCCGTGCTGGAGCGCGGCTGCGTCTACATCGTGCCCCTGCTCGAACACCTCGCGCTGGATAACCGGATCGCGGCGTTCGCCAATCCGAGGAGCTCGACCGGCCGGCTCGACGTGTTCACGCGGCTGATCACCGACCGTTCGAGCCGCTTCGATGCCGTCGCGCGCGGCTATCAGGGCCGGCTCTACGCCGAGGTCTCGCCGCGCACCTTCTCGATCCTGGTCCGTACCGGGAGCCGCCTGAGCCAGCTTCGCCTGCATCGCGGCACCCCGGCCGTTCCGGCGACCCGCTTGCGGCAATTGCAGGACGAGATCGGTCTGGTGACTCCCGAGACGGACCCGGGCGGGGCGCAAAAGGACGGCGGGCTGCCGCTCCGGCTCGACCTCGAAGGAGACGGGCCGGGCAGCCTGATCGGCTACCGCGCCAAGCACCATACCGGGATCGTCGACATCGACCGGGTGGGGGCTTACGACGCGGCGGATTTCTGGGAGCCGATCCATGCCCGGCCGGGGCGCGGGATCATCCTGAACCCGGACGACTTCTACGTCCTCTCGACCCGGGAGGCGATTACCGTGCCGCCGGACCACGCCGCGGAGATGATCGCCTACGACACCGAGGTCGGCGAGTTCCGCGTGCATTATGCCGGCTTCTTCGACCCGGGCTTCGGCTGGGCGGGATCGGGCGGCGGCGGCAGCCGCGCGGTGCTGGAGGTCCGCAGCCACGACGTGCCGTTCCTGCTGGAGCACGAGCAGGTCATCGGCGGTCTCCGTTACCTGCGGCTGACCGACACCTCGGACAGGCTCTACGGGCGCGATATCGGCTCGGCCTATCAGGGCCAGCGGCTACAGCTCTCCAAGCATTTCCGGACGTGACGACCGGTGGCCGGCCCCCTCGCCCCGACCCTCTCCCCCGACGGGGGAGAGGGGGAGTTGCGGTGCCTCCTCCTCTTCCTTAACCTTCCCCCCCTCCCGCTTGCGGGAGGGGCCGGGGGAGGGCGAATGGTCGGCCGGGTCCGCGCGCTCACACCCCGAGATAGGTGTGCTGGATGTCCTCGCTGGCGCGCAGCTCGGCGGAATCGCCCTGCCAGACGACGCGGCCGCGCTCGACGATGTAGTGGCGGTCGCCGATGCGGGTGAGCGCATCGACGCTCTTGTCGATCACCAGGATCGACTGCCCCTCGGCCTTGAGGTTGGAGAGGCAGTTCCATATCTCGGCGCGGATCAGCGGCGCCAGCCCCTCGGTCGCCTCGTCGAGGATCAGGAGCTTCGGATTGGTCATCAGCGCCCGGCCGATGGCAAGCATCTGCTGCTCGCCGCCGGACAGCTGGGAACCCATGTTCGTGGCGCGCTGGGCGAGCCCGGGGAACAGTTCGAACACGCGCTCCAGCGTCCACGGCGCCGCGTTGCCGGCCCGGTTGGCGGCGGTCGCCACCAGGTTCTCGCGCACCGAGAGGTTCGGAAACACCTGCCGCCCCTCCGGCACCAGCCCGAGCCCCAGCTGGCCGATCTTGTAGGACGCATGGCCGCGCATCTCCTCGCCTTCGAAGACGATCGAGCCCGCCCTGGTCGGCACCAGCCCCATGATCGAGCGGATGGTCGTGGTCTTGCCCATGCCGTTGCGGCCCATCAGGCTGACCACCTCTCCGGCGCCCACCTCGAAGCTCATGCCGAACAGGACCTGACTCGCGCCGTAGGCGGTCTCGAGATCGCGGACCTCAAGCAATTTCCGCTTCCTCCTCACCGAGATAGGCCGCGCGCACTTCGTCGTTGGCGCGGATCGCCTCGGGCGTGCCGGTGGCGATGGCGCGACCGTAGACCAGCACGGTGATGCGGTCGGCGAGCGCGAACACGGTGTCCATGTCGTGCTCGATCAGCAGCATCGAGTATGTGCCCTTGAGGTCGGCGAGGAACCGGGTGATGCGCTGGGTATCCTCGGGCCCCATCCCGGCGGTCGGCTCGTCGAGGAGCAACATCCTGGGACGGGTGGCGAGCGCCATCGCGATCTCCAGCTGGCGCTGCTCGCCATGGGCGAGATTGGCGGCGAGGATGTCGCTGCGAGCGCCGAGACCGACCTGCTCCAGGATATCCCGCGCGGGGTCGTTGAGCTCGGCATCGGTGGCCGCCGGCTTCCACATCCGGAAGCTGTGCCCGGAGTGGGCCTGGATGGAGAGCGCCACGTTCTGTAGCGCGGTGAAATTGCGGAACACGCTGGTGATCTGGAACGAGCGCGCGAGCCCGGCATGCGAGCGCGCCGGGGCGGAAAGCTCGGTTACGTCGTTGCCGTCGAAGAAGATGCGCCCGCTGTCCGGCTTGAGCATGCCGGAGAGCTGGGCCACGAAGGTCGTCTTGCCGGCGCCGTTGGGGCCGATGACCGCGTGGATCTCGCCCGGCTCGACCTCGAAGTCGAGATTGTGCGTGGCGACGACGCCGCCGAAGCTCTTGTTGAGCCCCTCGACCCTGAGGATGGGATCAGCCATCGCGCCGGCTGCGGTCGGGGATCAGCCCCCACAGCCCCTGCTTGGCGAACAGCACCAGGATGACCAGCAGCGGGCCGAAGATGAAGTGCCAGTTCTCGCCGGTGCCGGAGATGGTCGCCTCCATCAGGTCGGGCACCCATTCCTCGAACAGGAGATAGATCGCGGCGCCGAAGGCCGGGCCGAACAGGGTGCCCATGCCGCCCACCAGCACCATGATCATGATCTCGCCCGAGCGGAACCAGTGCATGAACTCGGGCGTGACGAACTCGGTGAGGTTGGCCAGCAGCGCGCCGGCGATGCCGCACATCGTGCCCGAGATCACGAAGGCCGCGAGCTTGTAGCGGAAGGTCGGGAAGCCGATCGCCTGCATACGGTCCTCGTTGGCGTGGCAGCCGCGCACCACCATGCCGAAGCGCGAGTTGATGACCCGATGCATGATGAACACGCAGGCGACCAGGAAGCCGAGGATCAGGTAGTAGAGGTTGATCTCCTCGTAGAGGTCGAACCAGGCGAAGAATTCGCTGCGGTCGGTATTGAGCCCGTCGTCGCCGCCGTATTCCTCCAGGCTGATGCCGAGGAAGTAGAGCATCTGGGTGAGCGCGAGCGTGATCATGATGAAATAGATGCCGCGCGTCCGGAGGCATATCGCCCCGATGACCAGCGCGACCAGGGCGGAGCCCACGATGGCGACGAAGAACTGCAGGAAACCGTCGTTGATGCCGTAGAACGAGAAGATGCCGACGGCGTAGGCCCCCAGGCCCACATAGGCGGCGTGGCCGAAGCTGATCATCCCACCGAAGCCGAGGATCAGATCGAGGCTCACCGCGGCGATGGCGAAGATCATGATGCGGGCGAACAGGGTAGTGTAGAAATCGTCCCCCGCCGCGCTCGCCACCGGCGGGACCAGCGCGCAGATCGCGATCCCGCCGATCAGGAAGAGGAGTTTGGTGCGCGTCAGCATCGCCTCACCCCGCCTGGGCCGGGAACAGCCCGGCCGGTTTGAAGAACAGCACGGCGGCCATCAGCACGTAGATCAGCATCGAGGCGACCGCGGGGCCCGCGGTCTGGGCCGCGTCCTCGCCCATGAAGTTCGCCATCGCGAACGGCAGGATCGAGCGCCCCACCACCTCGACGATGCCGATCAGAACCGACGCGATGACCGCCCCCCTGATCGATCCGATGCCGCCGATCACGATCACCACGAAGGCGAGGATGAGCATGTCCTCGCCCATGCCGGGTTCGACCGACTGGATGGGACCCGCCATCATGCCCGCCAGGCCGGCCAGGATCGCGCCCAGGCCGAACACCAGGGTGTAGAGCAGACGGATATTGACGCCGAGCGCGCCGACCATCGCCCGGTTGCTCGCGCCAGCGCGGATCAGCATGCCGATCTTGGTCCGCGTGATCAGCAAATAGAGCCCGGCGCCGACCGCGAGCCCGACCAGAATGACCACGATCCGGAACACCGGATAGGGCGCCTCGGGCAGGATCTCGACGCTGCCGTCGAGGAAATCCGGCACCGGCATGGGCTGGCTTTCCGGGCCCCAGACCAGGCGGACGGATTCGTTGAAGAACAGGATCAACCCGAAGGTCGCCAGCACCTGGTCCATGTGGTCGCGGTCGTACATCGTCCTGAGCGCGACCACCTCGATGACGATGCCGCTGATCAGGGCGAGCGGCACCATGATGACCAGCGCAAGCAGGAAGCTGCCGGTCAGGCCGAAGAAGGTCGCCGCGTAGTAGGCGCCCAGCATGAACAGCGAGCCGTGCGCCAGGTTCACGACGTTCATAATGCCGAGGACGAGCGTCAGCCCGGCGGATACCAGGAACAGGAAAACGCCGAACTGGGCGCCGTTCAGCGTCTGCTCGATGAGCAGGAGCCAAGTCATGCGATAAGCCGGATATGCCGGTTAGGAAAGGGCGGCAGGAACTCGCGGAGATAGGGGCGGAGCTATGAAGCCCCGCCCCGATTCCCCACGCCTACCACTTGAACTTGCACTCTTTGTAGTAGGAATCCTTGTGGTTTTCCTTGACCACGCCGGTCGTCACGATGACCGGGTTGCCATCCGCGTCGGCGCGGACTTCCCGCCGGTAGAAGTTCTGGATCGGGATGTGGTTGGTGTTGTAGGTGAACTTGCCGCGCGTCGAGGGGAAGTCTGCCTTCTCCATCGCCGCCACCATCGCCTTCACGTCGTTGGGATTGCCCTTCGCGCCCTTGACGCCGCTGTCGACCAGCATCGGCATGTCATAGGCCTGGGCGGAGAACATCGACGGGTGGTAGCCGTACTTCTTCTTGAAGTCGGCGATGAACCGCTTGTTCACCGGGTCGTCGGAGTTGTTGTTCCAGTACGACGTGTGATAGGTGCCGATCGCCGCCTTGCCGTGCCCGCCCAGCGTCAGGTAGTCGACCGTGAACACCGAGTAGAACGGGATCTTCTCGTGCAGCCCGGCCGCCCGGTACTGCTTGACGAAGGCGATTCCCATCGGCCCGGGCACGAAGCCGAACAGCGCCGCCGGCTTGGCAGCCCGGATCTGCGAGATCTCGGCCTGGTAGTCGCGCTGGCCGAGGCGGTAGAGGATGCGCTTGGCGACCTTGCCCTTGTAGGTCCGCTCGAAGCCGGTCAGCATGTCCTTGCCGGCCTGGTAGTTGGCCGAGATCAGGAACACGTTGTCGAGCTTCTCCTGGTTCATCAGCTCGCCCATCGCCTCGGGCGTCTGGTCGTTGTTCCACGAGGTGGTGAAGAAATACGGGCTGCAGTTCTTCCCCGCCATCGCCGACCAGCCGGCATTGGTCGAGATGATGATCTTCTTCGCGCGGATCACCCGCTTCTGCACCGCGGCCAGCACATTGGACCAAGTGATGCCGGCAACCAGGTGCACCTTGTCCTTCTTGAGCAACTTGTCCGCCTGCTGGCGCCCCACGTCCGGCTTCCGCTGGTCGTCGCCGTAGATCATCTTCACGTCGAGCCCGCTCATCTTCCAGCCGAGATGGTCGAGCGCCAGTTCGAGACCGTCCTTCTGGTGCTTGCCGTAGACCGCGGCGCCGCCCGAGAAGGTGTTGATGTAGCCGATCCTGATCTCCTTGTCCTGAGCCAGGCCCGGCGTCGCCGCCAGCGCAAGCGCCGGCGCGATCAGCGCGATTCGAAACCTCATTTCGTCCCCCCTGTGTGGTGCAACGACTTTTGTTGGATCGGCAAGTTCCACCGTAAGGGCGCAATTGTCAAACCCGTTATCGGACGGCCGCCGGCCCTCGCATGGTCTCTCATAATGTAGTAACATCACTACATGAACTGCCGGAGCTTGCCATGACCGTCACGACGTTCACCAGCCGCGAACTCAACCAGGACACCGCCCGGGCGAAAAAGGCGGCGAAATCGGGACCCGTGTTCATCACCGACCGGGGCAAGCCCGCGCATGTGCTGCTCAGCATCGAGGATTACCGGCGGCTGGCGGGAAAGAACCGCAGCCTCGCGGATGCCTTGTCCATGACGGGTTTGGCCGAAATCGACCTCGCTCCGGCGCGAGTCCGCATCGAAAGCGTCCCGGCCGATCTGTCCTGATGTTCCTGCTGGACACGAACGTCGTCTCCGAGCTGCGAAAGGTTGGCGACGGCAAGGCGGATGCCCGCGTCGTCGCCTGGATTTCACGGCACGATGCGGCGAGCTTCTACATCTCGGCGCTGACGCTCATGGAGCTGGAGATCGGCATTCTGCGCATCGAACGGCGCGACGGGGCGCAGGGAGAACGGCTGCGGCGCTGGATGGATCGGCATGTCCTGCCGGAGTTCCCGGAGCGCACGCTGCCGGTCGATTCCGCCGTGGCCCTCAAATGCGCCCGGTTGCACGTGCCCGATCCCCGGTCGGAGCGGGACGCGCTGATCGCCGCGACGGCCTTGGTGCACGGGATGACGGTCGTGACGGGCAACCGGTCGGATTTCGAAGCGACCGGCGCGGCGGTCATCGACCCCTGGACCGAGGCGTGAGCGCCGACCGTTCCGGACGATATGACGGAGGGAAGGGTTACTCGGCGGCGGCGCGCGGCGCCGGCTGGCGCGCCTCGTCCTCCACCATCCTGCGCCATGCCTCGATCGAGACGTCGGGGCGGAAATGCGGCGCCGGGTGGCTGTCGCCCATCAGCGGCACCACCGAGAGGTCCTGGTTGTTGAAGTCGTAGTGGTGGACCCAGAGGATGTAGGTCCAGTAGCGCAGCCACCAGAGGACCCGGCGCCAGCCGTTCGTCCAGGCCACCGCGAACACCAGATAGTGGTACCGGCCGCGCTCGATGGGGGTGTACCACTCGTAATGGGTCCAGTTGGACCGGCCGGGCTGGCGTACCCGGAGGTTGGCCGGAAGGCGGATCGAAACCGCGTGCTCGTTGGAGCCCTGCGCCACTTTCTTTTGCCGCCGCTGCCAGAAATTGAAGCGCGGCCAGCGGCCGAGCCCGGGATAGTCGTCGTCCTCGTGCACCGAGTGCTGGTAGCGGCTCAGCCAGCGGTCGTTCTCGCCGCGCACGATCTCGGTCTCGTTCCACCCCGCCATGCGGCGGAAGACCACCCACCAGGAGCTCCGGTGCAGCATCTTGCCGTGCGATTCGTCGAAGCCGTTCTCGGCGGCGTGGCGCCAGTCGCCCTCGGCCTCCCGGTAGAGCGCGAAAATCCTGGCGTCGGAGCGCAGAAGCTCGTCCGGGATATCGTCCTCGACCGGGACCGGCGCGCCCTCCCCCATCCACACCCAGACCATGCCGCAACGCTCCTCGACGGGGTAGCTGCGGACCCGCGCCCTGCCCGTGACCGGCGAGTCGGGTCCGTCGGTCAGCGCCGCGACGAGTTTTCCGTCCGCGAGGTCGAAGGTCCATCCGTGGTAGATGCAGGTGATGGTGCCGGGGAACTCGCAGCGGCCGGCCGACAGCGGGATCCGGCGGTGCGGGCAGCGGTCTTCCAGCGCATACGCCCTGCCCGCGTGGCGGACGAAGACGAGATCGCGGCCGAGCAGCCGCCACGCCCTGGGCTTCCTGCCGAGCTTGGAGGACCGCATGGCCGGGTGCCAGTATTCCGGCAGCCCCTCGGCCGCCGCCGCGTAGCGTTCCCAGCGCCCGGTGCCCGGTGTCGATGCGCTCATAGCCCCACCTCTGCCTTCGACCGCGTGCAGGTGTCAACGATCATGTAGATCAGGCAGCGTGCGAAGCGCCTCATCCCGGCCGTCTCGACCGTTCCCATCGTGTGGCGCGGGCGCTCCGCGGACGCGGTCATGACCGCCGGCAGGCCGAACCGCGCGGTGGGAATGCCGGCCGCGCGCAGGATGACCGCCTCGGTCTGGCCGCTGGTCTCCAGGAACGGCGCGTGGGGCCTGCCTTCGGTGTCCTCGTAGGCGCGGATCGCCGACTGGACGATCCAGTTCTCCGGGTCGGTGCCGAAGCCCGGCATCCCGACCAGCGTCTCGCACGACGTCTCGAGTCCCTCGTGCGCGGCGGCGATTTCCGCGAGCGCCTCGTCCAGCTCCCGTCTCGCCGCCTCGGGCGTCGTCCGGGGGCTTATGCGCATGTCGACATAGAGGTCGCAGGCTGCCGGGACCATCGAGGGCTTGTAGGTCCAGCCGCCCTGGATCGCGCCGACCGCGCCCTGGGGCGCGACCAGCCCGTCGGTGTGGCTCCGGGCGTATTCGTCGAACCAGGCTTCGAGGCGCGTGACGACATGAGCCGCGTCGGCGATCGGGTTGCGGTAGGCCAGGAAATGCTTGCGTCCCACATAGGTCTGCACGCCGCGCACCCGCACCCGGAACCAGCAGAGCCCGACCTCTTCCCAGGCGACGGCATAGCCGGGCTTCGCGATCAGCGCGAAGTCGGGCCTGAGACCGCGGTCCAGCATGTACCGGCAGCCGCGCCCGTGGCCGACGTCGGAACGGTCGTCGCCGGGGCGCGGATTGGCCGGCGCCCCGCCCGCGCCGAACGCCACCGTGAGGTTGCCGCGCAGCTCTCTTCCGGTTGAAAGAAAAGATCGCACGGCACCGATAATACTGACGATATGAGCTTTGGGATTGTCGGCGCTGAGCCCGGTCACGCTGTCCTTGCCGACGATCGCCCTGGGGATCATGTGATCGGGCATGCTGTCGCCGACCCAGGGCACCTCGTCCTCTGCGCGGCCGGTGAACGGGCTGTCGAGCGGAGCGAACAGCAGCAGTTCGGGCCCGCCGCCCGTGCCTTTCAGCCGCCCGATGGCGTTCGCCGAGCGCGCGTCCAGCGCCTGGACCTCGGCGTCGAGACCGATGTCGGTCATCGTCTCGACGAGCAGGTCCGCGATGGCGCGCTCCTCGCCGAACGGGCTCGGCGTCTCGACCAGCCGTACCAGCAGGTCCCGCATCCACCGCTCGTCGAGCGACGCCGCGCCCCGCTCGACGGCCTCGCGGCGCGCGGCGTCGAGCGGAAGGGCCGTGGTTTCGACCGATTGCGGTGCCGACATGGCGTTCATCCCCGGGCGGTCGGCGGGAGTCTGCAAGAAACCCCGGACCGGTACAATCGGATCGCGGGGAATGCCGCAAGGCCCTCCCATCCCGTCATATCGACCGGAGCCGGCGGATTTCTCCGCTCGCCGCGCCCGGTCGAAACGACGGGTGGCAACGCGGTCCGTTGGCATGCCGTTCCGCGCCGTGTAGTTTCGCCGCGATCGTCGGAAGGGCTGGCCATGGATAACGATACGGAGGCGTTCGTCGACCGTGCCGCCGCGGTGCTCGGGGTCCGGATCGACCCCGGCTTGCGTCCCGCGGTCGTCGCCAACTTCGCCCATTTCGTCTCGCTGTTCGAACGCGTGGAGGGTTTCGAGCCGCCCGAGTCCCTCGACCCGCCGGCGGTCTACCGGCCTTGACCGGACCGGCGGAAAGCGGGATCGCGGCGGCGCTGGAGCGCATCGGGCGCGAGAATCCGCGGATCGACGCCTTCGCCGACTTGCTGGGCGGGGAAGCGATCGCCCATGCGCAAAGGCTCGACCGCGAGGGCCCGACGGCCGGCCCGCTCCACGGCCGTCCGTTCGCGGCCAAGGACCTGTTCGACGTCGCCGGCCGCCCGACCCGCGCGGGCTCTACGATCCGCGCCGATGCCGCGCCCGCCGCAGAGGATGCGACGGCGGTCGCGCGGCTGAAGGAGGCCGGCGCGGTTCTGGTCGGCCTCACCCACATGGACGAATTCGCCTACGGCTTCACCGGGGAGAACGCGCATTACGGCGCGGTGCGCAATCCGCGCGACCCCGAGCGGATCGCGGGCGGTTCGTCGAGCGGATCGGGAGCCGCCGTCGCCGCCGGGCTGGTGCCGTTCGCGCTGGGCTCGGACACCAACGGCTCGGTGCGGATGCCGGCCGCGTTTTGCGGGGTCTTCGGCTTCAAGCCGACCTACGGGCGGGTCTCGCGGGCGGGCGTCGCGCCGCTCGCGTGGAGCTTCGACCATGTCGGCGTCCTGGCGGCGACGCTGGAGGACACCGCCGCGGCGCTCGACGCCGTCCAGGGGCCGGACGCGCGGGATCCGGCGGCGAGCCCTGACGAGCCCGATCCGCTCGCGCCGCATCTCGGCGCCGGCGTCGACGGCCTCCGCATCGCCGTCGCGGGCGGCCATTTCGCGGCCGGCGGATTTCCCGAGGTCTTCGCCGCCGTCCGCCGCGCGGCCGAGTGCCTGGGCGCGGGACGCGAGGTTGAGATACCGGACAGCGACCGGGCGGGACCGGCCGCGCTGCTGATCACCTCCGCCGAGGCCGCGACGCTCCATTTCGACGAAATCCGCACCCGCGATGCCGAATTCGACCGCTTCACCCGGGCGCGCTGGGTCGCGGCGACGATGATCCCGCACGCCTGGGTCGCGCGGGCGCAGCAGTTCCGGCGGCGCTACCGGGAGATCGTGCGCGCGGCGTTCGAGGAGGTCGACATACTGATGACCCCGACGACGCCGTTCCTCCCGACGAAGATCGGCCAGTCGCAGATCGAGATCGACGGCGAGACGCTGCCGGTCCGGGGCACGCTCGGGCGTTTCACCGCGCCGTTCTCCTTCGTCGGCTGTCCGGCGATGTCGGTGCCGATCCGGGGAGACGGGCCGTTCCCGCCGGGCGTGCAGCTTGTGGCGGCTCCGGGGAAGGACGGTTATCTGTTGCGCGCGGCATCCAGGCTACGCGACGAAGGGGTGGTGCACGGGTGAGCGAGAACCTGTTGCAGCGGACGTTCCAGCGCGTCCTCGGACAGTGGCGGGACATCGCCTCGGGCGACGACCGGACGCCGCTGGCTCCCGACCTGCCCGACCGCGACGCCGACCGGGTGCGCAAGCAGATGCGCGCCTGCCTCGAAGGCCGCGGCGGCGAGGTCTCGGCCCGCGCCCGCGCGGCCGGGCTCGGCCGGGCCTACCTGTCGCTTACCGCGGAGGGGCGGGCGCGCTTCCTGCGCATCCTCGCGACCGAGTTCGACACCGACCGCCGGGCCGTCGCCGCCGCCGCGACGGGTCTCGACGAGCTCGACGACTGGGGCGGGCGCAAGCGGCGCGAGCGCCTGCTCCGCGCCGCGCTCGAGCCGCCGCGGATGCGCCTGCTGACCCAGTTCAACGCGCTCCCGGACGGAGTCAAGTTCCTCGTCGACATGCGCGCGACCCTGCTGGGTCTCGCCGCGGACGACGAGGTGTTCGCCGACCTCGAGGCCGACCTCAAGTCGCTGCTCGCCAACTGGTTCGACGTGGGCTTCCTCGAGCTCCGCCAGATCACCTGGGACACCCCGGCGGCGATCATCGAGAAGCTGATCGAATACGAGGCGGTGCACGAGATCTCCGACTGGGACGACATGAAGTCCAGGCTCGGCGCCGACCGCCGCTGCTACGCCTATTTCCATCCCCGCATGCCGGACGAGCCGCTGATCTTCGTCCAGGTCGCGCTGACCGAGGGCATCGCCGACAACATCCAGGCCCTGCTCGCGCCGCGCGGCGAGCCCGAGGCGGACGAGGCGGACACGGCGATCTTCTACTCGATCTCGAACTGCCAGAGGGGTCTCGACGGGATCGGTTTCGGCGGCTTCCTGATCAAGCGCGTCGTCGATCAGCTCTCGGCCGAGATCAGGAGCGTTCGAAAATTTGCCACCCTGTCGCCGATTCCGGGTTTCCGGGTCTGGCTCGACGAACATCTGGCCGCCCATTCCGGCGAGCTGCTGACGCGCGGGGAACGGCGGACGCTCGATTCGCCGGACGGCGGCGGAAGCGACGCCGAATGTCTCGCCCGTCTCATCGCCCGCCCCGGGTGGCACCGTGAGGAGGCCCTGTCGAAGGCGCTCGCCGCTCCCCTCATCCGGCTCTGCGCCCACTACCTCGCGCGCGAGAAACGAAAATCCGGACGCGCGGCCGACCCGGTGGCGCATTTCCACCTTTCCAACGGCGCGCGCATGGAGCGCGTGAACTGGCTCGCCGACAGCTCGGCCAAGGGAATCGCCCAGTCCTGCGGGCTGATGATCAACTACCTCTACGAGGTGGACTACATCGCCGGCAACCACGAATCCTACACCGGCGCCGGCGAGATCCCCGCCTCCTCGCGGTTCCGGGCGCTGCTGCGTTAGTGCCGGTATGCACGGAACCGATCCCGCGAGCGCGAGCCCGCGCCTGGTCGGCGCCCGCGTCACACGCCGCGAGGACCGCAGGCTCCTGCGCGGGCTGGGCGACTTCATCGACGACCGGCGGCTGCACGGGCTGCTGCACGTCGCCTTCCGCCGCTCGGACGTTGCGTACGGCCGCCTGAACGGGATCGACGCGGCGGAAGCCCGGTCGATGCCGGGCGTCGCCGCCGTCTTCACCGCCGAAGACCTCGCCAGAACCGTCCGGCCCATCCGGGCGACCTCGCGCATGCCGGACTACTACCCGACGCCGCTCTGGCCCCTGGTCCCGGACATGGTGCGGTACGCGGGCGAGCCGGTCGCCGCCGTGGTGGCGGAGAGCCGCTACGCCGCGGAGGACGCGGCGGACCGCGTCGCGCTCGACATCGAACCGATCGGGGCCGAGGCCGATCCGGAACGGGCCCTGGCCCCGGACGCGCCGGCGATCCACGACGAAGCCGGCGGCAACGCCATCGCTGCCCGCCAATTCGCGCGCGGCGACGTGGACGACGCGATGGGCTTCGCCGCGGTCCGGGTCGGCGGACGATTCCGGGTGCATCGCAAGACGCCGATGGCGCTGGAGCCGCGCGGCGCGGTCGCCAGCTACGACCGGCGGACCCGAATCCTCGATCTGTGCTCGACCACCCAGGTACCCGGAATCGTGCGGGACGCCCTGGCCGAAATACTGTCGCTGCCGGGGAGCCGGGTCCGGGTGTCCGCGCCGGACGTGGGCGGCGGGTTCGGCGCCAAGACGGCGCTTTACCCCGAGGAGGTCTGCCTCGCCGCGGTCGCGCTCCTGCTCGGCCGGCCGGTCAAGTGGTTCGGCGACCGCCGCGAGGATCTGCGCGCCACCACCCAGGCGTTCGACGAGATTCTGGAAACCGGGCTCGGGCTCGACGCGGACGGGCGCATCGTCGCGCTCGAAGCGGACGCGATGTGCGACGTGGGTTCCTATTCGGTCTATCCGTGGACCGCCTGTATCGAGCCGGTCCAGGTGGTGAGCTTCCTGCCCGGGCCCTACCGCGTCGGGAACTACCGGGCGCGGGCGCGGTCGGTGACGACGCCCAAGCCGGCCGGCGGTCCCTATCGCGGCGTCGGGCGGCCGATCTCGACCTTCGTGATGGAACGCATGATGGACATGGCGGCGCGCGAGCTCGACCTCGACCCGGTCGAGATCCGCCGGCGCAACATGATCGCCGACGACGAGTTTCCCTACCGCACGGCGTCCGGCATCGTCTGGGACCGCTCCGGCTTCCGCGACTGCCTGGAAACCGCGTGCCGGGAAATCGGCTACGAGAGCCTGCGCGCCGTGCAGGCGGAAGCGCGCGCGGATGGCCGGCTGGTCGGCATCGGAATCGCCTCCTACGCGGAGCTCACCGGGCTCGGCTCGCGCATCTCCGCCGCGCCCGGCATGCCGGTCAACACGGGCACGGAGACCGCCTCCGTCGCGGTGGACGCCACCGGCGCGGTGACCGCCATTTTCGGCGTCCCCTCGCAGGGCCAGGGGACCGAGACGACGCTGACCCAGATCGTCGCCGACGAGCTGGGCGTGCGGATGGACGACGTCGAGACGGTCGTAGGCGACAGCGCCACCCTCGGCCACATGACCGGGACCTATGCCAGCCGGGGCGCGGTGCTGGGCGGGGGCGCGGCGATCCTCGCCGCCCGGGGCGCGCGCGGGAAGATCGTCCGCTGCGCCGCTCACCTGCTCGAGGCAGCGGAGGACGACATCGAGATCGCCGGGGGAGATATCCGCGTCGCCGGCACCGACCGGTCGATGACGCTGAAGGAGCTCGCCCGCGCGGTCTATTCCGACATGGGCCGGGTGCCGAAGGAAATCCGCGACGAGATCGGCAACCTGGAGGCCACCCGGGTCTACGACCCCTTCACCGCCACCGCCACCTCGGCGACACACATCGCGGCGGTGGAGATCGACCGCGAGACCTGCGGCGTCGCGGTGACCCGCTACGTCGCGGCGGAGGATTGCGGGCGGATCATCAACCCGATGATCGCCGACGGCCAGGCGCATGGCGGGATCGCCCAGGGGATCGGCGCCGCGCTGATGGAGGAGGTGGTCTACGACGAGGGCGGCCAGCTGCTCACCGCCACCCTCGCCGACTACGTGGTGCCGGGCTCGTGCGACGTCCCGAGGATGGGGGTGACGCATCTCGAGGCCGAGCCGCCCGCCACGCTCGGCGGGTTTCGCGGCCTCGGCGAGGGCGGCACTATCGGCGCGGTCGGCGCGATCGCCAACGCGCTCGCCGACGCCCTCGCCCCGCTTGGCGTCGAGGTGCGGGAGCTCCCGTTGACCCCGGCGCGGATCCACCGGCTGATCGAGGAGGCGGGACGGTGAGACGGCTCCCCGCCGTTTCGACCGCGGCGCCGACGGAGAGGAGCGGAGAAAATCGTCGGCTCCGGTCGATGTGACGATCGAAGAAAGGACCGGGCGATGAAGGCTCAGGCAGCCACGTTCCAAACCCTCCCCCTCTCCCCCGCGCTCGGTGCGGAGATACGCGGGCTCGACCTGTCGCGGCCGATCGACGCGCCGACCGTCGCGGCTCTCCGCGCGGCGTGGCTGGAGCATCTCGTTCTCGTGTTCCGGGGCCAGGAGCTCGACGTGGAGTCGCAGGCCCGCTTCGCCGGGTATTTCGGCGAAACCAGCGATACCCAGTCGCCGGACGAACGCAGCATGAAGCACAACCCCGACCGGCGCGTCCTGCTGATCACCAACATCCGGGAGAACGGCAAACCGATCAGCTTCCTGCCGGACGGCGAGCTCCAGTTCCACTCCGATTCGGCGTTTCTCGAACGCCCGCTGATGGCGACCGTGCTCTACGCGGTCGAGATCCCGGACCGGGGCGGCGAGACCCTGTTCGCCAACGCGTACCGGGCCTATGAGGCGCTCGACGCCGAGGTGAAGGAGCGGCTGGCGGGTCGGCGCGCCTTCCACGTGTACGATTACGACACCCAGGTGAAGACGGGGAGGCTCGACCGGGACGGGCTGCCGCAAGCGGTTCACCCGGTCTTCCGCACCCATCCGGAGACCGGCCGCAAGGCGGTCTACGTCAACCGGCTGATGACCGAGGAAATCCTCGACCTGCCGCCGTCCGACAGCGCATCGGCGCTGGAAACCCTGTTCGCCGCCATCGAGCATCCGGACTGCGTCTACGAGCACCGCTGGCGCAAGGGCGATCTCATCATCTGGGACAACCGCTGCGCCCAGCACGCGCGGCGCGATTTCCCCGCCGACCGGACCCGGCTGATGCGCCGCATCGGCATCGCCGGCGACGTGCCGGTGTGAGGGACGGAAGACCGCCCCCTCGGCCAGGAGAACGGCATGACCCTGAAGCTCGGCTATCTCCTCCCCACCCGCCAGCGCGTGATGGAGGGCGAGCACGACACCGACGCCATCCTGGAGCTCGGCGACTTCGCGGAGGATGTCGGGCTCGATTCGGTCTGGATCGGCGACTCGGTGATCGCCAAGCCGCGCCACGACCCGATCGTGTTGCTCGCCGCCATCGCCGCGCGGACGGAACGCATCGCGCTCGGGACGGCGGTGCTGGTGCCGATGCTGAGGAACCCGGTCCTGCTGGCCCACCAGCTCGCGACCCTCGACCGGATCTCCCGCGGCCGCTTCATCCTTGGCATCGGCATCGCGCGCGACGTGCCCGCGATCCGCGCCGAATTCGCGGCCGTCGGCGTGCCCTTCGAGAACCGCGTCGGGCGCATGCTGGAGGGGCTCCGCCTCTGCCGCGCGCTCTGGTCCGGCGCGCCGGTCGACTGGGACGGGCGCTGGACGCTGGAGGGGGCGACGCTCGCGCCCGAGCCTCACACCCCCGGCGGGCCGAAAATCTGGGGCGGCGGCGGGGTGCCGGCGGCGCTCAGGCGGTGCGCGCGCGAATTCGACGGCTGGTTTCCCTCGGGCCGCGGCGACGGCGGCGCCGAATGGGGCGCGGACTGGAAGACCCTCCGCGCCTATGTCGAGGAGGCCGGCCGCGACCCCGGGGAGATCGCGGGCGCCGCCTATGTCACGGTGGCGATCGACGACGATCCGGGAGCCGCCGAGTCGGCGCTCGATTCCTACCTCGTGCGCTACTACAACCTGCCGGCCGAGCGCATCCGGACCGAGGAATACGTCTTCGCCGGCGACCGCGCGGCGGTGGCGGGCTGGATCGCCGGCTTCGTGGAGGCCGGCTGTGCCCATCTCTGCGTCCGCGTCATCGGCTCCGACGACGCCCGCCAGATGGAAGAGCTCGCCGCGCTTCGCGATCGGATCGGGTGACGGCGTTTGCCGCCGCCGTCGCGTTGCGGCAAGTTGCCGCTTCCACCGGCAAGGACGCGCGATGACCCTGAAGCTCGGCTATCTCCTCCCCACCCGCGAGCGCGTGATGGTGGGGGTGCACGACACCGACCGCATTCTCGAACTCGGCGACGTGGCCGAGCGGGTCGGGCTCGATTCGGTGTGGATCGGCGATTCGCTGATCGCCAAGCCGCGCCACGACCCGATCACGCTGCTCGCCGCCATCGCCGCGCGGACAACGCGCATAGCGCTCGGGACGGCGGTGCTGCTGCCGATGCTGCGCAATCCGACCCTGCTCGCGCATCAGCTCGCGACGCTCGACCGGATTTCGCGCGGGCGTTTCATCCTCGGCGTCGGCACGGCGCGCGACGTGCCGGCGATCCGCGCCGAGTTCGAGGCGGCCGGCGTCCCGTTCGAGAAGCGCATCGGGCGGATGCTCGAAGGGCTCCGCCTCTGCCGCGCGCTCTGGTCCGGCGAGCCGGTCGACTGGGACGGGCGCTGGACGCTGGAGGGCGCGACGCTCGCGCCCGAGCCCCACACCCCCGGTGGGCCGAAGATCTGGGGCGGCGGCGGGGTGCCGGCGGCGCTCAGGCGGTGCGCGCGCAATTTCGACGGCTGGTTCCCCTCGGGCCCCGGCGGAGGCGCCGAATGGGGCGCGAGCTGGCGGGCGCTCCAGGCCGATGCCGAGGAGGCCGGCCGCGACCCGGCGGAGATCGTCGGCGCGGCCTACGTCACGGTGGCGATCGACGACGACCCGAAAGTGGCCGAAGCGGAGCTCGATTCCTATCTTTCCCGTTACTACAACCTGCCCGCCGAGCGCATCCGGGCCGAGCAGTACGCCTTCGCCGGCGACCGGGACGCGGTGGCGGGCTGGCTGGGCGGCTTCGTCGAGGCCGGCGCGAGCCATCTCTGCGTCCGTGTCACCGGCACCGACGACGCGGCCCAGATGGAAGAGCTCGCCGGGCTCGGCAAGGGCCTCGGCTGAGGGGAGACCGACCATGGCGACCACGCTGCAGGGCGACCTCAAGCGCCAGAGCAACGACTACAGCTGGGAAGAGGAGATGGCGGCTCTGCACGAGCGCACCCAGGCGCTCGACCTCTACGAGTTCTGGTCGGTCGGCAAGGCCGGCGAGCACGAGGCGGTGCGCGACCTCGCCCGCTTCGACAAGGCGGTGCCGCATATCTGGAAATACCGCGACATCTGGCCCTGCCTGGAGAAGGCCGGCGAGCTGATCGACATGAACGAGAGCGAGCGCCGTTCGCTGATCATGTGCAACCCGGCGCTCAAGGGGCTGATCGCCACCGTCACCACGATGTTCGCCGCCTACCGCATCAACAACCCGCACGAGATCGCGCCGGCCCACCGGCATTCGCCGAACGCCATCCGCTTCGGGCTGACCGGTCATACCAACTTCACCGGGGTCGAGGGCGAGCCCATCACCTTCGGCCCGGGCGACCTGGTGCTGACGCCGCACGACACCTGGCACAATCACGGCAACGAGGGCGAAGGCGGCGCGGTCAATCTCAGCGTCCTCGACATGCCGCTGGTGAACGTGCTGAACGCAACCTATTTCGAGAGCGACTATTTCGAGGAGGACGAGCACGGCCGGAGGATCCGCAAGGAAACCCAGGAGGACCGCTTCCATCCCGAGTATTCGAAGCGGACCTACGGCCAGGGCGGGCTGCTGCCGCGCAGCGTCTCGCACGAGCGCGGCACCGGCAACGCCTCGCCGATGTACGTCTATCGCTGGGAGGCGACGCGCGAGCTGCTGGAGAACCTGCGCGACCTGGACGGAGCCCCGTGGGATGGGGTCATGGTCGAGTATGTCGATCCCACCACCGGCCGGGCGCCCTACGCCACCCTGACCTTCTTCGCCCAGATGCTGAGGCCGGGCGAAAAAACCCTGCCTTCGCGCCAGAACGCGAGCCTGATCTACACCGTGTTCGAGGGGCGCGGCCGCTCCGTCGTCGGCGGCCGGCGCTTCGACTGGGAGCCGTTCGACACGTTCTGCGTGCCGGGCGGCGAATGGGTCGAACACGTCAACGGGAGCGGGCGGGACGACGCGATCTTCTTCGTCTCCTCCGACGAGCCGGCGCTCAAGACGCTCCACTTCTACAGCCGCCACGGCCGCACGGAGTCCGGCGAGGAAGTGCTGCTGGAAACCTCGCGACGGTTTTGAGGCGGGCGGGATCTGCCCGGAAAAACCGGCGAACCGGTAGTGGACGACGGGACCTCGAGCAATGTATCGTTACATGATACGCTGCGGACATGATCGTCGGCACCAAGGGCAAGCTTACCGCCGGTGCGGTGCGGGACCGCTACGGCAAGGGCTTCCCCAGCGATCCGATCGAACGGACACGGGCCACGCTTTCGGCAATGGATGCTGCCCTGACCCTTGAGGATCTCAGGTTTCCGCCGGGAAACCGTCTTGAAGAGCTCAAAGGCGACAGGGCCGGCCAGTATTCGATCCGGATCAACGATCAATGGCGCATCTGTTTCGTGTGGACCGATCAAGGGCCGGCGGAGGTCGAGATCGTGGACTATCATCGATGGAGCCCGAAGTGACGCTGAAGACCCCCTCTCACCCGGGCGAGGTGCTTGAAGTATTGTACCTGGAACCGCTCGGCATGAGCTCGATCGGCCTCGCAAAGCGCCTGAACGTGCCGCGGACGCGAATCGAGCGACTCGTCAAAGGTGAAACGTCGCTTTCAGTCGACACGGCCATGCGGCTTGCGAGGTTCTTCGGCAATACCCCGGAGTTCTGGATGAACCTGCAGCGTGCCTATGACATCGCGCAGGCCCGGGAAACCGTCGACCTCTCGGACATCGTTCCCCTGGCCGCGGCCTGACTCTCCCTCACGCGCTGCCCCAGATCTCCTCCGCCGTCTCGGCCACCAGGGCGAGCTTGTCCCACTGGGCCCGCTCGCTGACCTCGTTGCCGACGGCCATGCTGGCAAAGCCGCATTGCGGGCTGAGGCAGAGATTCTCCATCGGCAGGTAGCGGGCGGCCTCGTCGACCCGGCGCTTGAGATCGTCCTTCGCTTCGAGCTCGGGGACCTTGGAGCTGACCAGCCCCAGCACCACCATCCGATCGCGCGGCGCGAAGCGGAGCGGCTCGAACCCGCCGGCCCGGTCGGTGTCCCACTCCATGAAGAACCCATCGACCGGCACGCCGCCGAACATGTCCTCCGCCACCGGCTCGTAGCCGCCCTCGGCGATCCACGAGCTCCTGAAATTGCCGCGGCACATGTGGACGGTCACGGTCATGTCGCCGGGACGGTCCTTCAGAGCCTCGGCGATGCCGCGCGCGTAGATCCGGATCAGCTCCGCCGGGTCGTCGCCGCGCCCGTTCATCTGGTAGCGCACCTTGGGGTCGCACAGCATGGCGAAGGTGGTGTCGTCGAGCTGGAGATAGCGGCAGCCCGCGTCGTGGAGCATCCGCACCTCGTCGCGGTAGGCGGCGTAGAGGTCCTCGCGGAACGCCTCCAGGTCGGGATAGACGTCCCGGTCGATCAGCGCGCGCCCGCTCCTGTGGTAGGCGAGGCTCGGCGAGGGGATGCAGAATTTGGGGGTCTCGGAGACACGGTCCCTGAGAAACCGGAAATGGTCGAGCATGACCCCGTTCGGATTGCGGATCGGCGCCACGATCTCCAGCGAGGCGACGCCCTGCCCGCCCTTGAAGGTCGGCCCCTGGTGCGCCGCCGTCTGCTCGATTCCGTCGAGGCCGCAGAGGAAATCGTAATGCCAGGCCTCGCGCCGGAATTCCCCGTCCGTTATCGACCTCATTCCCGCCGCCTCCTGCCTGGCTATGGCGTCGGAGATGCAGCGGTCCTCGATCCCGGCGAGCTCGCCCGCCGTCATCTCCCCCGCTTTCGCCTTCGCCCGCGCCGCGTGAAGCTCCGGCGGGCGCAGCAGGCTGCCCACATGGTCGGCCCGGAACGGCGGTCTGGAGGAATCCGTGAACGTCATGTCTCTCTCCCCGGCGTGCCCGGCGTCAGACGGGCAGCGCCGTCGTGTCCTTGATGTCCTCCATCACGAAGCTCGCCGAGATGTCGGCGATCGGGACCTTCGCGATGAGGCGCTGGTAGAACCGGTCGTAGTCCCCGACGCTCGCCACCCTGAGCCGCAGCACGTAGTCGATGTCGCCGCTCATCCGGTGGGCGCCCTGGATCTCGGGCAGCGTGCGGACGGCGTCCTCGAACTTCTCAAGCCAGTCCTTTTCGTGCGCGTTGGTGCGGATAATCACGAACACCGACAATCCGAGACCGACCGCTTCGGGATCCACCAGGGCGACCCGGCTCCGGATGATCCGCCGTTCTTCCATGCGCTTGACGCGGCGCCAGCAGGCGTTGCGGGAAAGGTTCGACTTGCCGGCGAGCTCGTCCATGCTGATCGAGGCGTCTTGCTGCAGGCAGCGCAGGAGCCGAAGGTCGATTTCGTCCAGATTTTCGCTCATCCTGGGATGATGTCCCAAACAAGAGCCGATTTGCAAACCCTTTGGGACCAATGCGCGGCCCCGCCGGGCTATTCTAGGGCGAACCCAATGGCAAGCGGAGCGACCAGGATGGGCCGGCAACGCGCAACCGCCCCGACGCGGCCCCTGCTGGGCGCGTTCACCGAACACCCGGCGAGCGTCGGCGAGACCTATGCCGAGCACATGGCGGTCGCGCTGGGCTACGGCGTCCGGCTGCTCGGCGCCGGCTGCGCGGCGGTCGTCCACGCTCTGGTTCCGGCGCTGTTCGAGACCGCCGCGAGCGACGCGATCAGGGGGATGCACGCGGAGATGGAAAACCGCGGCGGCCCGCCGTCGGGAACGGCACCGGACGATTGAGCCCGGCCGGCCGGCGACGGGCGCGCGGCCGCTATTCCGCCTTGTCGGGCGTCGGGGGCGCTTCCCCGGCCCCGCCGTCGCTCCCGTCGTCCGCGCCCTCGGCCGCGCGCTGTTCCCGTTTCCTGGCCTTGGCTTCCAGACGCGCGGCCTTCTTCTCGGCCTTCGCGCGCTCCCGCTGGCGGCGTTCGAAACCGTAGTTCGGCTTTCGGGCCATCGGCGACCTCCGCGTTGTTCCGGCCGGACGGGCGGACCCCGCCCCGGCGCTAGCCCTCGAGGACGAGGTTCTCGGCGGCCAGCTTGCCGTTCCGGCCGGGCACCGCCTCGAAGGAAATCTTGCGCCCTTCGTTCAGCGTTGCCAGCCCCGCCCTCTCGACGGCGCTGATATGGACGAACACGTCCCTGGAGCCGTCCTCCGGCTCGATGAACCCGTAACCCTTGGCGGGGTTGAACCACTTTACGATACCTGTAGCCATGATCGCTTCCTTTCACGACGGTTTGGCGAAGCGCCGCCTCATGCAACGCCCCATGAATAACGTTCACAATGTCGGGAAAGAAACCTGGCCGCCCGCTCACGCGGGCAATCGGGTCACCAACAACGACCTGGCAACGCGGGCCGGACCATACAGCCAAATCGCGGCGGCGCAAGGGCTGCGTGGAGGGATGGGCAGCCGGGCGGCGCTACTCTTCCGGCGGCACCAGGCTTTCGAGGCGGGCGATCAGCACCGGCAGATCTTCGTGGACGATTTTCCAGACAATCTCCGTATCGATATCGAAATAGGCGTGGACGATACGGTTACGCAGCCCGACGATCTCCCGCTAGGCAATCCCGGTATGCGCCTCCTTGGTGGCCTCGCTTACGCGGGAAGCGGCTTCGCCGACGATCTCCAGGGTCTTGAAAATCGCGTTCTGATGCAGATCGCTACGCTCGAATTCCGCATATGTCATGCCCGCCGCGAACCGCGCGGCCTTGCGCGCGGCGGCAAGCATGTCGAGCAGATACGAGTCATCGCGCCGCATATATGACCTCGGCGGAATCGAGAATCTCCTTTCGGCGAATATAATTCGGGCTGCGTTCCACCGACCGGCGCGTCAGGACGTCCACCTGCCTTCCGAACAGTTCCGACAATTCGGCGGCCATGCTCACGAAACGGAACCCCGGCACATGGCCCGGCTCGAATTCGACCAGCAGATCGACATCGCTCTCGGGACCGAAATCGTCCCGCACCGCCGAGCCGAAGATCGCAAGCCAGCGGATTCCGTGCGTCCGGCAGAACGCGGCGAGCTCGTCGCTGGGGATCGAAAGTTGCGGGTTCATGTCTCGAAGGCCCGGCCGGTGTCCGCGGCGATTGTAACACGCGGGCCGTCGGCCTTCCGCGTTCGAAACG
>JAJEHI010000023.1 GCA_022823775.1 Defluviicoccus sp.
GGCCTCGACCCGCAGCTCCTCACCATTGCGGGGGACCCGGAGTACGGCGCCTATCTTGCCGGCGAATGCACCACCTGCCACCGCTACGACGGCAGCGACCGGGGCATCCCCTCGATTACGGGATGGCCGCTCGAGGACTTCGTGATAGCTTTGCAGGCCTACAAGCGGGCGAAGAGGACACATCCCGTCATGCAGCTCGTCGCCGGACGCCTGTCGGACGAGGAGATTGCGGCGCTCGCCGTACACTTCCGCAACCTCGCGGACGAGCCCTGATTCAGGAGGTACACACGTGATGAACCAATCGAACGGAACCGGCGGCCTGAGCCGGCGACACTTCCTTGCCACCGCGGCCGCGACGTCGGCGGCGCTGACCGCGCCGGCGGTGCTCGGCCAGGCGCGCCCGCGCGTTGTGGTCGTGGGCGGCGGCGCGGGCGGCGCCACGGCGGCGCGCTATATCGCGAAGGATTCGAAGGGCGCCATCGACGTGACCCTGGTCGATCCGAGCCGCGCCTATTACAGCTGCTTCTTTTCCAACCTCTATCTCGGCGGCTTCCGCGAATTCGCCTCCATCGGCCATACCTACGGCGCGCTCGCGGCGAATCACGGGATCAACGTCGTGCACGACTGGGCGGTTTTCGTCGACCGCGACAAGCGTACCGTCGGGCTCGCCGGCGGCGGCAGCCTCTCCTACGACCGCCTGGTGCTCTCGCCCGGCATCGACTTCAAGCCGGGCGCCGTCGCGGGCTGGGATCTGTCGCAGCAGAACCGCATGCCGCACGCCTACAAGGCGGGCTCGCAGACCCAGCTCCTCAAGGCGCAGGTTGCCGCCATGCGGCAGGGCGGGGTCTATTGCATGGTCGCGCCGCCCAACCCGTTCCGCTGCCCGCCGGGGCCCTACGAGCGGATTTCGATGGTGGCGCACGCGCTCAAGCAATCCAATCCGAAGGCGAAGATCCTGATCGTCGACCCCAAGGCCAAGTTCTCCAAGCAGGGCCTGTTCGAGGACGGCTGGCAGCGCCACTACCCCGGAACGATCGAGCGCGTCGGCCCCGATTTCGGCGGCGACAAGGTCGAAGTTCGTCCGGCGTCGATGGAAGTGGTGATCGACGGCGAGGCGACCAAGGTCGACGTCTGCAACGTTATCCCGGCGCAGCAGGCCGGGCGTATCGCGGCGGTCGCGGGCGTTACCGACAAGTCGGGCTGGGCGCCGGTGGTGCCGCACACCATGCAGAGCCGCGCGGACGGCAACATCCACGTGCTGGGCGACGCCTCGCTCCAGGGCGACATGCCGAAATCCGGCTTCTCGGCCAACAGCCAGGCCAAGGTGTGCGCGATGGCGGTGCGCGGCGCGCTCACCGACTCCAAGACGTTCCCGGCGCGTTTCTCCAACACCTGCTGGTCGCTGATCGGCACCGACGACGGGGTGAAGGTCGGCGCCTCCTACAAGGCGACGGACGCGAAGATCGCCAAGACCAGTGGCTTCATCTCCAAGACCGGGGAGACCGCGGAGCTCCGCAAGGCGACCTACAAGGAGTCGATCGGCTGGTACGCCGCCATCTCCGACGACATGTTCAGCTGACCGCGGAGGGCGTCCTTCGATACGCCCCCTGCGGGGGCTACTCAGGATGAGGACATACTTTTTCCCTCATCCCGAGTAGGCGCGAAGCGCCGTATCGAGGGACGGGCTACCGTCCCTCCAGCATCGCGCCCACGGTTCTGGCCGCCCCCGCCATGGCCCCGAGCGCGATAAGGGCGGCAAGGCTCGCGGTGGAGACGCCGGAGAGGCCGGCTCCGACGGTGCAGCCGCCCGCGAGCACGCCCCCGACCCCCATCATCGCGGCGCCGGCCATGTAGCGCCCGGTCTGGCGCGGTCCCTCCAGGCTCTGCCACCGGAAATCGCCCGCCGCCAGCGCCGCGGCGAGGCTGCCGGCGACGACGCCCGCCGCGAGCCCGGTGCCAAATCCGGCCGGGATCGAGGTCGCGGCCACGGTCCAGAACAGCGTGTCCGCCATCGGCCCGGTGAAGCCCATCGACTGCATCGGGATCGGATCGAAATCGTCGAGCAGCAGGAACCCGGTGCCGACCCAGCCGAGCGGCACCAGCGACCCGATCCCCGCCGCCATCGCCAGATGGGATAGCCGCGCGCCGGAGCGGACCGCGAACAGGGCGAGGACGAGGGCGAGGCCGAACGGCCAGACCTCGCCGCCCGGGAGCGCCGCGAGCGTCATCCCGCCGCCCGGTATCGAGGCCGCGCCGAGCGCCGTGCGCAGCGGCGCGAGCGCCCCCTTCATGGCGGCGAGCGCGACGACGGCGAAGACGACCAGCACCAGGAGGGCGCGCAGGTTTCCCGTGCCGACCAGCACCGTCAGGCGGGACGCGCAGCCCCCCGTCAGCACCATGCCGGCGCCGAACAGCGCGCCCCCCACCAGCACCGAGGCGAGCGGCAGATCGGCGGCGAGAAAGCGGTGCTCCTCGAAGGAGATCAGCCCGGCGGCGATGGCGAGCCTGGTGCCTGCGATCGCGCAGGCGAGCCCCATCGCCCAGACCCCCGCGGCCGGCCGGCAGTCGCGCCACCGCCCGACCATGGAGCGGCGCAGGCAGAACGCGCTCCGCTGCGCCAATACGCCGTAGGCGAGTCCGAGCGCGAGCCCGAGCAGGACGGACGCCGCGACCGGCGTCAGCTCCTCGAACCCGAGCTCCTCGAACATGGCAAGGCCCTCACCCGCCCCCGTTCCGCATCTCCGTCCTGAGAGCCTCGGTGGCGGCTTCGTCGACCGCGCGGCCGTCGTCCGCCGCGACCACGCCGTAGACGCCGCGCACGGTCTCCGCCGAGACGATCCCGTCGCGCAGGTCCCGCAGCACGCTCGCGGGCTCGCGTTCGAGCGGGTCGCCCCAGCCGCCGCCGCCGGGCGATTGCGTGACGAAGCGGACCGGGCCGGTCGATTCCAGCCCGAACTTGGGCGCCTTCCGCGTGCTCCCGTCGGCGAAGCGGAGATGCATGTGGCCGGGCGCGCCGCCGCCGCCGCCGTTCACCCCATAGCCGGTCTCGTATTCGAGCCCCTCGCCCCGGAAGGAATGAGTCGCGTCGGTCAGTATTTCCACCTCGTAATCGGCGCCCGAGCCGCCCCGCCAGCGCCCCGGCCCGGCGGCATCCTCGCGGAACTCCTGGCGGTGGAAGAGGACGGGATAGAGCTGCTCGTAGACCTCCACGTTGGGCATGGTGAGGCCGCCCAGTGTGCAGACATGGCCGATCTGGTTGAACCCGTCGCGCCCGTCGACCGCGCCCGCGCCGGCCGCCGCCGCGCCGTGATAGAAGACGTAGCGGTTGCCGTTCGCCTCGCGCCCGACCGAGATGCCGAACACGTTCTTGGCCCAGCCGGCGCAGCCCCGCGCCGGGTCGGCCAGGGCCAGCGCCTTCCACACCGCGTGGATGATCTCGTGGGCGAAGAAGACGGTGCACATCGTGGTCGGGGCGCCCTCCTCGGCGTTGACGATGGTGCCTTCCGGCGCCGTGATCCCGACGCAGCGGAACGCGCCCTCGTTGTGCGGCAGCGAGGGGTCGAGGAAGGAGGCGAGCGCGGTGTAGACCGCCGAATGGGTATTGCCGAGCGACGAGTTCTTGAAGCCCCGGATCTGGTCGTCGGTGCCGGTGAAGTCGATGCCGAGCCGGTCGCCCTCGATCGTCGCCCTGACCCGCACGGTCACGTCGCGCAGCTCGAAACAGTCGTTGTCCGAGCGGTCCTCCGCCTCGTAGACCCCGTCCGGCATCTTCGCGATCTCGGCGCGGACGCAGCGGTCGGCATGGTCGAGCACGCCGGTGAAGTAAGAGAGCGCGGTCTCCGGCCCGAGCTCGTCAGCGAGCGCCGCCACCCGCTCCATGCCGATCCGGGTCGAGCCCAGCATCGCCCGCAAGTCCCCGTCCAGCAGGTGGGGCGTGCGGGTGTTCAGCATCAGCATCTTCCAGAGGTCGTCGCGCATCGTGCCCGCCTCGACCAGGCGCAGCACTGGCAGGCGGATGCCCTCGTGGAACACCTCCGTGGCCGACGGGTTGTAGGCGCCCGCCGCGCCGCCGCCGATATCGGACTGGTGCGCGCGGTTGCAGGTGAGCCCGACGAACCGCCCGCCGGCGAAGATCGGCCGCGCGATCACCCAATCCGGCAAATGGTTGCCGCCCGCCTGCCACGGGTCGTTGAGGAGGTAGACGTCGCCCTCCTCCATCGCGTCGCCGAAATCGCGCAGGATCGCGCGCACCCCGAACCCGCCGCTCCCGGTATGGATCGGGATTCCATCGGCCTGGCTCACCACCTCGCCGTTCGGCCCGGCGATGAAGCAGGAGAAGTCGTGCGCCTGGCTGAAGATCGGGCTGCGGGCGGTCCGCACCATCACCCAGCCCATCTGATGCGAGATATGGTCGAGCCGGTTCTGGGTCAGCGCCAGTATGACGGGGTCGAGGTTCATGGCTGCGCCTCCGATCCGCACGGACTGTCACCCCGGACTTGTTCCGGGGTCCAGGGAAGCCGGGCAAAAGCCGTGCCGGTGGCTCTGGACCCCGGAACAAGTCCGAGGTGACAGCTTCGGCAATTCATCTACCCATTCTCCACGAAGTCGATCAGGTAGTTGTCGAGCCGGTCCACCGCCGCGCGCTCGCCGGAGCCTATCACGACGGTGGTGGTCTCCTCCTCGATCACCGCCGGGCCGTCGACGAAGTGGCCGGGCTCCATCGCCGCGCCGTCGTAAATCGCGGTCTCGAGGAAGCCGCCGGTCGCCTCGTCGTAGACCGGGCGGGTGGAGACCGGCTCCGCCCGCCGCTCGACGGTCTCGAAGACGATCTCGGCCAGCGGCGGCAGCTTGCCGATGCCGACCACCCGGAGGTTGGAGACGTTTATCCGCCCGCCCGGGTTGGTGTGGCCGTATTGCCGGTCGTACTCGGTCTCGAAGGCGGCGCGGATCTCGTCCGGCGAGGCGTCCGGCGCGAGCGCCACCCGCACGTCCCATTGCTGGCCCTCGTAGTGCAGGTCGAGCTCGTGGCCGAAGCCGGTGTCGCCCGGCTCGAACCCCTCGCGGCGGAGCGCGTCGGCCCCCTGCGCCTCCAGCGCGGCGTAACCCTCGGCGAGCGCCTCGCCCACCCCGTCGGCGAGCTCGCGCATCACCACCTGGACGAAGTCCCGCCTCACGTCGGCGTGCTGCATCCCGATCGCGCAGAACGCGCCCGCCTGGCGCGGGATGTAAACCGCGCGGGCTCCGAGCATGCGGCCCACGCTCGCCCCGTGCATCGGCCCGGCCCCGCCGCAGGCGACGAGGGTGAAACGGCCCGGGTTGTAGCCGCGCTGGATCGAAATGCGCTCGACCGCGTGCAGCAGGTTCTGCTCGACGATGCGGATTATCCCGGCCGCGGCCTCGGCGAGCGGGAGGCCGAGCGGCTCGGCGACCTTCTCCGCGACGGCGCGCTCGGCGGCTTCGAGGTCGAGCGTGACCGAGCCTCCGGCATAGGGTCCCGGCCTGAGCCGCCCCAGCACCAGATGCGCGTCGGTGACGGTGGGCCGGGTTCCGCCGAGCCCGTAGGAGGCCGGCCCCGGCCGCGCGCCCGCGCCTTGCGGTCCCGCATACATCATGCCGGCGGTGTCTATCCCCGCGATGGTGCCGCCGCCGGCGCCGACGGTGTGAATGTCGACCGAGGGGGTGACGAGGTCGTAGTCGGCGACTGAGAGCGAGTCGGTGATCGCGACGCGCCCCTCGCTCATCAGCATGACGTCGCAACTCGTCCCGCCGATCTCCATGCTGACGAGGTTGCCCTCGCCGAGCCCCTTCGCGAGGTGCTGGATCGCGCCGACGCCGGCCGACGGGCCCGACAGCAGGAGGTTCACCGGCTGCTCGATGAGCTGGTCGAGCGAGGCCGCGCCGCCGTTGCTCTGCAGCATCAGGAGCCGGGTTTTCAGCCCGAGCGCCGCCAGCCGGTCGGCGAGCGCGGCGAGGTAGTCGGCGACGCGCGGCATGACATAGGCGTTGACCGCGATGGTCGAGACCCGCTCGTACTCGCCCATGATCGGCACGATATCGGCCGAGACCGAGACCCAGCGGCAGAGCCCGGACCGGCGCACGACTTCCGCGACCGCGTGCTCGTGCGCCGGGTTCTTGAAGCTGTTGATCAGGCAGATCGCGACCGAGTCCACCCCTTCTTCGCGGAAGGTCTCGATGGCGGCGCGCACGTCGTCGAGCGCGACCGGCTCGATCTCGCCGCCGTCGGCGCCGATCCGCCCGCGCACCGGCAGGCGGAGATAGCGCGGCACCAGCACGGGCGGGTAGGGGGTGCGGTGGTCCCACGGGTCCTTGCGCAGGCCGCGCCGCGCCTCGAGGCTGTCGCGGAACCCAGCCGTCGTCAGCAGCCCGACCCGCCCGCCCTTGCCCTCCAGCAGCGTGTTGGTCGCCACGGTCGAGCCGTGCAGGAAGAACGCGCAGTCGCCGAGGAACGCGGCGAGCGAGAGCCCGAGCGCCGCGCACGCCTTCTCCAGCGCCGCGATCGCCCCCGCGCCCGGATCCTCCGGCACCGACGGCACCTTGAACACCGCCGTCCGTCCGCCCGCGTCGGCGACCACGAGATCGGTGAACGTCCCCCCCACGTCGACGCCCACGCGCCAGGGGGGTGCGGTGAGGCCGTGCGTTGCGTTCATGCTTCGGGCCAGATGATCAGTATGCTGACAGTCAGGGCGGGAGCGTAGGCGGGCGCGGCTCCCGATTCAAGGGGAGTGTAGCAGGGGGGGAAGAGCGGAGAAGAAGGAAGCGGTTTAGATCTCAGAGCAGATCGCCCGGATCGACGTCCAGAACCCTGGCGACGGCGGTGAGAGTGCGCACCGAACCGGCGCGCTTGCCGGTCTCGATCTGCGACAGGTAGACGGGATTGATTCCCGCCGCCTCCGCCAGCTGCTTCTGCGTCATGCCGCGGTATGTCCGATACACCCGGATCGGGCTCTCCCCGGCTAGCAGGCGATCGACCACTTCGGCCGGGAAGAACTCACCGCTTTCGGCCTTGGCCTCGTCGTAGAGCGCCTCGTCGCTGAGGGCCGCTTCCGCCGCGTCGGGCATCAGGCGCTCGTATTCGCGCCAGGGAATCACCGCATATGCCGGCTTCCCGGCCTCGTCCAGAATGATCTGCGTCGTCATCGCAATGTCCTATCTCTTGTAGGCCGAGCCGCGCGGCTCGACCCGCAGCACCTCGATCGTCCGGGCGTCGTCGTCACGCTCGAATATCGCCCTGTAGCCGCCGACCCGCAGGCGGTAGCCCGGCCGATTGCGCAACGGTGCGACATCGACATCCCTTCGCGATGGATCGGCCGCCAGCCCGTCCAACGCGGCACGGATTCGGCCCGCCAATGGCGCCGGTGTCTGCCGGAGCCCCTTGATAGCCCGTCCGCTAAAGAGCAGTCGATATGGCAACGCCCTTTATGCCCTTATTATAGCGTTGTGCTATAGTATGTCAACACAAGGCGTCGGCGGGGCGCGGCCTTGGCAGTCCCGACGTTCTTCCGTTCGGTGTAGGTGAACGACCAGATTTCGTCGCACTGGATACGAGTGGCCGTGACGTCTCGCACAGGCTCATCATGCAGATCGGTACAAGCCTTACCAGCGTCGATCCGCAGCCGCGCGACCGCGTTGAAGCTCACATCGGCCATCCACGAGTCCTTCTCCCGTGCTGGAACAACAAAAAACGTGGATGGCCGGAACAAGTACGACCATGACGGGAGAGGCGAGGAGGCGCACCTTCCTCCACTCCACCGCCACCGCCGTGCCGTTCACCGACACCACGGGCATGCTGTCCCTGTCGCCCTGCACCCCGCAGTCGAGATCGACGCCCGCCGCCGCGTTGGCTCCCCGCTCGCCGCCTCGTTCGTCATCTCGCCGATGGCCACGTCGCGGGCGTCCTTGAGGACCTTTTCGTAGGCGCCGGCCTGGCCGCCGACGATGTCGCGGACGGCGGCGAACAGGTCGCGGAAGATGTTGGCGCCCATCACGGCCTCGCCCGAGACGAGGCCGACATATTGGACGATGCGCCTGCCTTCGAGCGTGGGCGTGGTCGGGACGATCATGCGTCGGTCCTCCGTTCGTCGCCGGTGTCCGGGTTCATGCCACGGGACGTCCCCGGTCCGTCCGCCGCATCGAGCGCCCTGGCGATCGCGGCCAGCGTCGCCGGCGAGCCACGGCGCCTGCCGGACTCGATATGCGCCAGATGGCCACGGCTGATGCCGACGGACTTCGCCAATTGCCGCATCGAGAGGCCGCTGTTCAGCCGGCGGGCCTTGACCGGGTTCTCCTCCAGTCGATCCAACTCCGCGACGTTCCACGCAAGGTGCGCCTCGCCGGCTCCGGGGCCGGGGCCCGACCAGTCGCCGGGTCCGGCGACCACGGTGAACTGGGGCGCGGCCGGGGAGGCGCCGATCCTCCAGGTCCGCAGCTCCACGGCGAAGCATCGGAGCCCGGAGCCGTCCCGCTCGTTCAGCCGGTCGATGACCGCGCGGTGCTCGTCGTGGAACGCGGTGGCGAGCCAGACCACGATGTCGCCCTGGAGCCCCACGCCATAGGTGAGGAGCTGACCGAGATGGGCGTGGTCGGAATGCCCGAGCCGGGCCTCGATCACCACGGTGTTGCCGCTGTCGCGATCGCGGCACACGAGATCCGCGCGGAACCGCCCCACCATGGCCTCCCGCGCCACGGGTTCGAGATCGAGTCCGAGCGCGTCGCCGAGCCGGCACAGGTTCTTCCCCATGGCGAGCCAGGGCAGGAAATCGCCCGACTCGCTCGCCCAAAGGCTCGCCGGATCGACGCG
>JAJEHI010000173.1 GCA_022823775.1 Defluviicoccus sp.
CGTAAACCTCCCCGAACTTCATCAATCTCAGCCCCTGTGCCTGCTCCGTCCGACGCATCCAAACCCTCCATGGCCTGGATGCCTTCTAAAACCGGACAGATCATCTGGTACATCGACCGGACATACCTCGTGTTACCGACAGGTATCCGCCGGATTCTTGTCCGCCGGCGGGGGAGGTGATACGGTCGCCGGCGCGGGACATTGCGGTCGCCGGCCCGGAAACGCGCCCAACTGCTCTCGCTTGAGGTTGCAAGTTCGGGGACGCAAACGATGGTCGAGGCCAAACCCTTCTTCACCAACATTCACAAGGCCCCGACCCGGAACATGAAGCTGGGGCGGGGCACCGGCATCAAGCTGATCAACCCGGAAATGGGCTGTCAGAAAGTCGATGTCCACATCAATATAATCAACGACGACAGCGGTCCCGGCGAGTTCCATTTCCACGAGAACGCCGACAACGTCTATATCGTGCTCGAAGGGGTGCTGGAGGTCGTCGTCGAGGGCGAGCGCCATCTTCTCCGCAACGACGATGTCGGTTACATCCCCGCGGGCGTCGTGCACACCGCCGGCAGCGTCGGGGGCCACGGTCCGACACGGGTCATCGAGATCTACGCGCCCGGAGGCTACGACTTTCACGAGGTCGAAAGCTTCGACAACCCGGTCGAGATCACGTCATCGTCCTGAACGACTCCTGGAGGATGCGGATGACGGAAATCTCGACCGTCTTCGTGGAGGGGACGCCGCGACTGGCCCTCGACAGGGCCGGGTCGGGCCCGCCGGTGTTCTTCATGCACGGTATCGGCGGCAACCGGACGAACTGGACTTCTCAGATCGAGTCCTTGGGCGGTTCCTTCCACGCCATTGCCTGGGACGCGCGCGGTTACGGGGATTCCGACGACTACGACGGACCGCTCGATTTCGGGGATTTCGCGCGCGATGCGCTCAGGGTGCTCGACCGCTTCGAGGTCGAGACGGCACATTTCGTCGGGCTTTCGATGGGCGGTCGGATCGCCCAGGACTTTTGCGCCCGTTACCCCGAGCGGGTCGCCACGCTGGTGCTGTGCGATACGATGTCGGATTTCCGCGAATCCATGACGCCCGAGAAACGCGCTGAATTCATCCGGCTGCGCCAGGCGCCGCTTAAGGCGGGCAAGGAGCCGCGCGACATCGCCGACGCGCTGGTCGACAGCCTGATCGGAGCGGGCGCCGACGAGTCCGCGCGCCGACGGCTGTGGGACAGTATCGCCGCTCTCCACAAGGATTCCTATCTCAAGACCATTGAGGCCTCGCTCTCCTTCGACCGGTCCGCCGAAATCGACCGCATCTCGGTTCCGACGCTGCTGCTCTACGGCGAGCATGACAGGCTGACCCCGCCGAGCATCGGAGAGGCTTTGCACCAACGCATCGCCGGCTCAGAGTTCGCGGTTATCGAGAGCGCCGGACATCTTTCCAACATCGAACGGCCTAAAGCCTTCAACGCGGCGTTGCTCGCCTTTCTTTCGAAACACCGAGACCGCGCCGCCGCGAGCCGCGCGGAACCCGCAGGGAAAACCGAATAATGAACCCCGATCTCCTCGTCCCCGATGCGACCGAAGCGTGTGCCGCTCTAGGGCCGGCGGACAGGACCGACTGCCTCGCGGTCGGTGCCCTAGTCAGCCCGGACGAGACGGCGACGCCGCTTGCCCAACGTCTCGACGGCGCCCCCGTCCGAGTTCGGGGCTATCTCGCGCCGTCGCTCAGCGCCCGGCCGGGACGGTTCCTGCTCACCGAGGCGTCGCTCGCGCCCTGCAATCTCTGCGGCAACATCCACGGCGTCGCCGTCGGCCTCGGAGTTGAATCGTCAGAAGCCTTGGCGCCCGAAATCGGGATGCACGAGGCGGTGGAGGTCGCGGGCGTGCTTTCCCTCGGCGCGCCCGAGCCCGCCGGCCCGATCCGCGACTTCGCGCTCCGCGACTGCACCGTGGTCCGCCTCCCGCGACCCAGCCCTGCGGCGGGGACGGAAGCGAGGGCCTGGCTCCGCCGCTTCCTCGACGAGCGCCCGGACGCCGTCGCGCGGACCCGCCCGCTGCGCCCGGCGCGACCGGTAAACGGCGCCGGTCCCGCCGACATCGTGCTCACCAACGGCAACATCCGCACGCTCGACCGGGTCTCCACGACAGCCGAGGCGGTTGCCATACGCGACGGGCGCATCATCGCGGTCGGCGACGCGGATGATGTCGCGACCCATGCGGGGCCGGATACCGAGATTCTCGACGTCGGCGGTAGGGCTGTGGTGCCGGGGCTGATCGATTCCCATATCCACCAGTTCTATCTCGGTCTCAACCTGCCGACGGTGCAGCTGCTCGACGCCAGATCGGTCGCCGACGTGCAGGCGCGGATCGCAGAGCGGGCGGCCGCGACGCCCGACGGCGAATGGATCGTCGGCACCTCCGGCTGGCACGAGAGCCTGCTCGCCGAAGGACGCATGCCCACCCGCTGGGAGCTCGACGAGGCGGCGCCTGACAACCCGGTAATCGTGCCGCGCGGCGGCCACGTCGTGACCGTCAACACCAGGGCGTTGGAACGCGCCGGGATCGCCGACGATACGCCGGACCCCGTCGGCGGTGTGATCGTGCGCGATCCCGCGACCGGCGCGGCCACCGGCGTGCTGCTCGAGACCGCCGCCTATTTCGCGCGCCGCGTCGCACCCCTGATCCCGCCCGAGGGCGAGATGGCGGACCTGCTCAAGGCGGCGATGAAAGAGCTCAACTCATACGGCATCGTCAGCGTGACCGATCCCGTCATCGACGAAACCAGCATCGCGGTCTATCGCCGGCTGCGCGACGAGGACGCAATCACGGTGCGTACCGAACTGCTCTACAAGGCCGCCGACAAAGCGGACACAGAGCGCGGCATCGCCGCCATGAAAGCGGAGACGAGCGACGACATGCTCTGTTTCGCCGGCATCAAGTTTATGCTCGACGGCGGCATCGAAGGGGCGAGGTTGAACGACCCGTACCGGGTCGTGCCGGGCGAACAGCCTCACCCCGATTATCGCGGTCTGCTGATGACGCCCCCCGGCGGCGAGGAAGAATTCGTCGAATGCCTCAAGCTGGTGGCCGAAGCGGGGATGCAGGCGCAGACCCATGGCGTGGGCGACGAGGCGATCGATGTGATCATCCGCTGCTATGCGGCGGTGGGCGAGGACGTCCCCATCGCCGATCTGCGCTGGACCCTGATGCACGTGTTCCTGCCGACCGACGAGGCGATCGAGACCATGCGGCGGATCGGCGTTCTGGCGACGGTTCAGGACCACCCGGTGCTCCTCGGCCACAACCAGCGCCGCTGGTGGGGCGATGCGAGGGCCCACGCCGCTATTCCGATCCGTAAACTGATCGATTCCGGGCTTCTGGTCGGTGGCGGCACCGACGGCCCCGTGGTGCCGGTCGATCCGTTCCTGTCGATGTGGTGGATGATTACCCGCGGAACGCTGCTGGGATACAAGCTTGGGGAGGACCAGGCGATCGGCGCTCAGGAGGCGCTTGAGCTCTACACCATCAACAATGCGCGAATCATGGGTGTCGAGGACGAGCGCGGGTCGATCGAGCCGGGCAAGCTGGCCGACCTCGCGGTCCTGTCGCAGGACATCCTTGAAGTCGACGCCGACGAGATCAGGAATACCCGCGCGCTGCTCACCATGGTCGGCGGCAAGGTGGTCCATCGCGACGGAATGTGAGGCTTCTGCGCCACGGCTGCGCTTGTGCCGGGGGAGACTGGGTGGAACACTCAGTGCAATGAAATCGGATGCGCGCGGTTGACTGAAGGCGTCATCACCTTTCACGAGGTCGAGGTCAGGTTCGCGACCGAGACGATCTATGACGACCTCAGCTTCGGTGTCCGGGAAGGCGAGTTCTTTTGCATTCTCGGTCCGTCGGGCTGCGGCAAGTCGACCTCGCTCAGGGTCATGGGCGACCTGCTTGGTGCGTCGGGCGGCGAGGTGAGGGTCGACGGGCGGGCGCCGCAGGAGGCCTGGCAGGAGATCGCCTATATCTTCCAGTCGCCGCGCCTAGTGCCCTGGCGGAACGCGCTGGGCAATGTGGTGCTGGGCATGGAACTCCGTTTCGAGCGCATGCCAAAGGCGGCGATGGAAGAGCGGGCGTGCGAATTACTGGACCTCGTGGGCCTCGCCTCGGACATGCACAAATACCCGTCGATGCTGTCGGGCGGAGAGCGTCAGCGTGTGGCAATCGCGCGCGCGCTCTCGGTCGATCCCAAGATCGTCCTGATGGACGAGCCATTCTCGGCGCTCGATCTCAACACCAGGAGGCGGTTGCGAGAAGAGATCATCTCGATCTGGCGAAAGACCAAAAAGACCATCGTCTTCGTGACCCACGATATCGACGAAGCGCTGGTGCTCGCCGACAGGGTGTTGTTGCTGTCCAACAAGCCGACCCGCATCCTGGAAACGATCGAGATCGGCGAGGACAGGCCGCGGACGATCGACGGTTCGGCCGATTTGAAGGCGCACAAGGCACATCTGCACGCGCTGTTCCGCACCCTCGAGGCGGGTGCGGCGGAAGACACGGAATACCAAAGGGAGGAGAGACCATGAAACGGATGCTACTCGGAACCCTGGCCGCCGTCGCGCTTGTCGCGGCGCCCGGGGCCGGCGCGAAGGAAAGGATCACCTACGCTTATCTCATCGAGCCGGCGATGGAAGGCGTGCTCTACGCGATCAAGAGCGGGGTCGTGAAATCGGACTTGATCGAGATCGAGATGTCCTCGCTCGGGATCCCGGCGTTGATCCAGTCGACGCCGACGCGCCGCTATGACGTGATTATGAACGCCGTGATGTCGATCCCCCGGGCCCAGGCCCGTGGGCTGCAACTCGTGGTCCTGTCGACCGCGCTTCGCTCGCCGTCCGGGCGTGAAGGTGGCGCCATCTGGGTGAAGGCCGACAGCCCGTACAAGACCGTCGCCGACCTCAAGGGCAAGAGGATGGGTAACGTCGCACTGCAGTCCACCGGAACGACATGGCAGCGCATCGCCCTCTGGAAGAAACACGGCATCAACGTCTCCTACAAGGGCGGCGACTTCAAATGGGTTCAGATGCCGGCCCCGGCGCTGCTCGGTGCCCTGGAGGCCGGCCGGGTCGATGCCGCCGGGCTGATCCACTCCCAGGCATACAAGGCCGACAAGTCCGGCAAGTACCGCGTGGTCGCCTATACCAGCCGCGACATCCACGAGCTCTTCGGGGTTGACGTGGTCCCGGCGGTCAATGTGAGCTACCCCAACAAGCTCAAAGCCCGCCCCGCCGCGTTCAAGGAGTTCAACCGGATGCTCAAGGCTTCCGTGGACTACGCGCTTGCCAATCGGCGCAAGGTTGGGGAGGCGATCAGCAAGGAGCACAACATCTCGCCGGACTTCTTCGAGGCGTGGCTGACCCGCTTCTCGTTCTTCCCGGCGACGGTGAGCAAGGCCGACGCCAAGGCGTTCGAGACCGTCTGGCAGGGCGCCAAGGAACTCGGGATCCTGAAGAGCTACCCCAAGGCCGAAACGGTCATCTGGGAACACGCGATCAGGGACTAGTCGCGGCCGAGTTTCCCTGACGGTGGAAAGCCCGAACACGGAAGCCGCGCGTCGCGACATGCGGCGCGCGGCGCATCTGTTCACCCTCGGGTTCCTGGTTCTGTGGGCGATCTACGCGCAGATCGTCGAACCCTTCATTATGCCCGGCCCGGTCTCGGTAGCGGTCCGGCTCTACGAGTTCTTCACCGACTACCACCTGGTGAAGCACATGTTCTGGTCGTTCGCCCATATCGGCGGCGCGATCCTGGCCTCCTTCCTGATCGGCAGCGCCTGCGCCTTCCTGGTCTTCTATCTGCCGTCCTTCCGCATCATGGTGCACGGGCGGCTGAGCCCGTTCCTCAACTCGTTCTCCGGCATCGGCTGGACCCTGCTCGCGATCATCTGGTTCGGGGTCAACGACTTCACCGTGATGTTCGCCATCAGCATGGTCCTGATCCCGTTCTCGATCATCAACATGCGCGAGGGGCTGGAGGCCATCGACCGCGAGATGCTGGAGATGGGGGCGAGCTTCGGGCGCGGGCGCTGGCGGGCGTTCCGCCTCCTGATCCTGCCGGCGCTGTTCCCGTTCGTCTTCGCCACGCTCAGGATCAGCTTTGGCGTCGCCTGGAAAGTGGCGCTCACCGCCGAGCTGTTCGGCGGCGACACGGGTCTCGGCTACCTGCTCAACCTGGCGCGGCAGGATTTCGACATGCCGATGATCCTGGTGGTGATCATCGTCATAATCATGTTCGTCTACAGCACCGACCGGTGGGTGTTCGCGCCCATTCAGACGCGGCTTGCGAGGCACCATGCGGCTATTAGCTGACCGCATTGCCGCCCGGGTGAAGCCGCGGCGCGGCTGGCGGTTACGCGAGAGCCTTCTGGCCGAGGGGCTCGTGGTGCTCGCCGTCGCCGGGTGGTGGCTGGCGGCGCGTGGAATGCCGGATTTCATCCTGCCCGGGCCGGTCGCGGTGGCGGAGCGAGTGGTCGACTTCTTCTTCCTCTCCGGCATCGTCGACGATTCGCTGGTCAGCACGCTGCGCGTCGCTTCGTCGGTCGTCGTCGCGGTCGCGCTGGGCGGCGCTCTCGCCTTCGTGCCCCGGCTGTGGCCGGCCGGCGAGGCGATCGTTCACGAGCGCATCAAGCCTTTCCTCAACTCCTTCCCGTCGGTCGGCTGGGCGATCCTCGCCTCGATCTGGTTCGGGCCGTCCAACCTGTCGGTGATCTTCGTGCAGGTCGCAATCCTGACCCCGTTCTGCCTGGTCAACATTTCCGAAGGCCTCAAGGAGCTCGACCGCGAATTGCTGGAGATGGCGCGCAGCTTTACCCGCAACCCCGTAAAGGTGTTCTGGCGTATCACGGTGCCACTACTGATGCCCTATGTCGTCGCGGCATTGCGCATCGCCTACGGGGTGGGGTGGAAGATCGCGCTGGTCTCCGAGCTGTTCGGCGCCGAGAGCGGAATCGGGTTCCTGATGCTGCGCGCGCTCACTGCGTCCGACGCCGTCACGCTGTTCGCCGCATGCTTCGCCATCGTCCTGATCTTCATCGCTGGCGAAAAGCTGGTGATCGAACCGCTGTCGCGCCGATTCGCGGTGAAGTGAGCGGAGCGGGGACCGCCGAGCGATTCGATACGGGTTCTGGACGCCGCTGCCGCACGCGGTGCGCGGCGACGACGCCATGGCGGAAGCGGTCGCCGGCCTCCGGACAGCCGTCGTCGGCGACGCGGCAAAGAGCCTCGGCGCCGGGCTCGTCGGCATGCTCCGCCAAATCGCCGACCGTGTGCGCTATTGCCGCCCCCGCAGGCGGGCTAGGAGCCGCCGGCCGGTTCGGTCCCCGCGACGACGCGACAACCCACGCCAGCTCAGAGACTTGGAACAAATCAGATCGAGACTAGCAGAGAATGTCGGTCTCGATGCTTGCGAGCCCCCGCAACCAAAGAAAACGACGCTAATCCAATGGGTTAGCGGCGTTATCATTTTCGGAAGAGATCCTTGGAAATTCGTTTCGGAATGCATTCGGAACGGAAAAAGTGGGAATACAGGGGGATGTCAGCCCTCTTCCGACCGCGATCCGCTGCGTTGGCGCTAGTGCTGAAACTGACGAACCGGTCGCACTACGTTTCCAAGAAGCGCCTGAAACTCGAGGACTGGCCCTACTAACCCTGCCGCTGCTGACGAGAGTTTCCGCAGCATCCGACGGCGCTTCTTGCGCCTTCCCGAACATCCGCTCCGTCCCTTCAAATCGCAGTTCGCGAGTCGCCTGATTCGCGGCATATGACGCAAGCGGGGCGCACGATTTGTGGCCCTGCAGGATGGTCATGTCGGACTTTCGGGGCGAGACCGCGACCTGTCCGAGCGTGCGGAGCCGGGCCGGTTCGGAACTGCCCGGAATGCGCGGCGGCGGAACGGGAAAGGTTCGGTCGGCGAAATCACCGGCGCCCCACCCTATACCTCGCGGGCATGAATCCTGAGCGAACCGGCATTTTCATTTTCCGCGCTGGGCGGCTAACGAGGAGAATCGGAAAGGCGAGAAGGCTGTCCGGACGGGCCGGCGCTGCGGCGGCGGCTTGCGGCGCGGGATAAGGGTTTCCAATCATGTCGATCGGCAAATCCAATTAGCGGCGGCAGGCCCGCATTCCCACCTGACTCCGTAGCGCGACCCCTTTGGACGCGCCCTTGCCGAGATACGGGGGAACCGGCGATGACCGCGCGAAGCGACGACAGCCGGACGGCCAGACGCAATCTTGGCCGCGGGACGCGTCAGCGTGCCCCTTCCCCGGCCGGTTGCGCCGGTCCCGGTTTGCGATTCGCTTGGATCGGAGCGCTGAGCAAGGGAACGACGCGCCATGAACCTGGACGTTGGGTGAGCACGCGCACCCGGTCTTGGGCTCCTTCCGCTGAGTTGGGTCACGCCACGGGCGGTCCTAGCGCTCTTTCGCGAAGGAAAGCGGATCGGGGTGTCCTCGAACAGCCACGAAGTGATCCGCAACGTGCAGATGGGATGAGCCCGCGCGCCGGGCACCGGAGGCAGGGGCCTCTCCGCCCACGACGTTCATATCGCTCACAAGGAGTCGGGCGGTCTGGAAGATCTACCCGACGAACTTCTTTCGCGATTTCCCGCGTGGAGAACACAATCGGTACGGACTTGCATCATGAGACGAATGTAATTCGCGATGACGAAATACACTTCCACACCCGGCGCCGGTACGCGCATCCCGACATCGGTGGCGCAGCGGATCGGGAATGGAAGTCGAACTCGGGCCTGTCCGGGCGGCGACCGGTTATTGCCGATGCTGCATCACCCGATTCTCGACATAAAGGATGATGAGGTACATCACCGTCGAGATCACGGCGAGGATGGTGATCGCGGTCATCACCAGGTTCATCGCGAAAATCTGGCTGCCGTAGATGATCAGGTGGCCGAGCCCCGCCTTGGCCGCCTGGAACTCGCCGACGATGACGCCTACCAAGGCCAGCCCGACATTGATCTTCAGCGCGGCGATCATTACCGGGACATTGCCCGGCAGCACCACCTTGCGCAGGATCTGCGCCTTGCTGGCGCCGAAAGTGCGGATCAGCTTGATCTTGTTGGGGTCGGATTCGCGGAACCCCGAATAGACCATCAGGATGGTGATGAACAGCGCGATGGCGACGGCCATGGCGTAGATCGAGGCCTCGTCGCCGAGCCAGATATAGAAGATCGGCACCAGGGCGATCTTGGGCAGCGCGTTGGCCACGACCATGAACGGATCGACGACACGGTAGAGGAATTCCCACCACCAGAGCGCCATGGCGATCGCTACCCCCATCACCATGGAGATCGCGAAGCCGACGACGGTTTCCACCAGGGTGATCCAGGTGTGGAACAGGATGTTGTTGTCCTCCGCCCCGATCATCTCGACGAAAGCCGGCCAGATCGCGGACGGGTAGCTGGTCAGCATCGGGTTCACCCAATGCGCCCGCGGCGCGATCTCCCAGACCAGCACGAAGGCGAGCAGGGCCAGCGCCTGGCAAACCAGGATCAGCCGCCGCCGGATGCGCACCCGGCGCAGGAACGCCGTGTACATCGCGCTCGGCGCGGAGCGGGACTCGCGGTCATCCGCCGACATGAATCTCCAGCTCCCCCCAGATCTGGTTGAAGTAGTCGCGGAACTCGGGCTTGTTGCGCGCCTCGAAGGGGGTCGGCCGCCCGGCGCCGGCATCGGCGAAGCGGATTTCGTGCTCCGCCTTCACGAAGCCAGGCCGCTTGCTCATCACCACCACTCGGTCGGCCATGCTGACCGCTTCGGAAATGTCATGGGTGACCAGGATCACCGTCTTGCCCTCTCGGCGCAGGATCTCCCCCACCTCGTCGGCGAGCGCGAGGCGGGTCTGGAAGTCGAGCGCCGAGAACGGCTCGTCGAGCAACAGGATATCGGGCTCGGTACACAGCGTGCGGGCAAGCGCGGCGCGCTGACGCATCCCGCCCGACAGCTGGTGCGGGTAATGTTCGGTGAATTCGCCGAGACCGTAGCGGCGCAGCAATTCCAGCGCCCGGTCGCGCGCGCGCGCCATCTCGAGACCCTGGATCTCCGGTCCGATCAGGACGTTCTGCAGGATCGAGCGCCACTCGAACAGATAGTCCTGCTGTAGCATGTAGCCGCAGACCGGCGAGGGCCCGCGGACGGGCCTGCCGTCCACCAGCACCTCGCCGGCGGTGGGCTCCAGGATCCCGGCGATCAGCGAGAGCAGCGTCGACTTGCCGCAGCCGCTCTGCCCGACGATGCCGACGAATTCGCCCGGCCGGACCCTTAACGACAGCCCGCGCACCGCCTCCGTCTCACCCTCCAGGGTGAAGTAGCGGAGATGGATGTCGCGCAGCTCGACCTTCGGGGTCGTCCCGTCCGCTTGCGCCATGCCGCGCCCGTCTACATCATCGACTTCTTCGCGGCCTCCGAGAACTTCGTCGTCACCACCCGCTCATAGGTGACCCGCTTGTCGGCCTTCAGAACGCCGCCCTCGACCAGAATGTCCTGCAGGGCGGAGATCGCCTGCGGATGGGTGGTCGGGTCGGTCTTCCAGATGCCGAACTTGCGGTAGCGCGTGACCGACGCGGCGATGTCGCCGAGCTCGACCTTGGGGAACCACTTGGTGATCGCCTTGGCCGCGGTCTCGGCATCGGCCTTCTGGATCCATTTCTGCGCCTTGTGGATGGCGTTGGCCCATCCCTGGATGATCTTCGGATTCTTCTCGATGTAGCTGTCCGTCGCCATGAACACGGTGTAGTCGACCGGGCCGACCTCCTTGCCGACCGAGGCGACGGGATAGGCGATTCCCTGGCGCGAGAGCTTGCTCACATCGGGTTCGAAGAACACCGAGAAGCTCGCCTTGTTGACCATCCAGGCACCGACGCGGGCGGGGATGGCAATGTTGGTGACGTGGTCGATATCCTTCTTCGGGCTGATGCCGTGCTTCTTCATGGCGTATTCGAGAAACAGGCCCGGGGTCGAGCCGGGGCGCCAGCCCATTACCTTCTTGCCCTTGATCATCGACCACTTGAACTGATCCATCGTCATCTTCTCGCGCGACATCAGGAACAGCCCGTCGGTGGCGGTGATGGCGGTGAACATCTTGGTCTTCTCGGGCGAGGCGCCGTTCTCCACATAGATCGCGGTTTCCGGCCCCTGGAGGACGATGTCGACCTTGCCCGACAGTAGCATCGCCGTGCCCTTGTCGCCGCCCCAGGCCGTGGTCATGTCGACCTCGATCCCCTGATCGCGGAAATAGCCGTTGGCGATGGCAACGTATTTCGGCAGGTAGAAGACCGAGCGAACGACCTCGGCGTACTTCACCTTGGTCGTCTTCTGGGCCCGGGCCTCGCCGACCCATGCCAGCGCGACCGCGACCGCGGCAACGCAAGATGCCGTCCGAACGAATTCCATCGTTACCTCCCTTATCGGTGCTGAACGCGGAACCTCAGTAGAACAGATGGAACGCTCCGAACCAAGCCGGCGCGTGCGGGTCCGCCCCGCCCGCGGTGGGTGCAACCTCGTGCCTAGACTCCGACGGTGACGTTCCACGAGATCACTCCCGAGGGCGTGCGCGCGGCGATGGCGAGCCCGCGCGCGCTCGACATGGGCTTGGTGCGCGCCCAGCAGCCGCGCCGCGCGCTGGATTACCTGGTCGGGTTCCACCTGTCGCCGCTGCTGTGGCGCAGGCTGCCGGGGAGCCGGTCGGCGGGATGGGTGCAGTCGGTGGCGCTGCGCTTGGTCTACGAGCGGGAGGCGGAGATGGAAACATCTGACGGCGGTGTCATCGCTCTGAGGCGGCAGTGGCGATGTTCAGGGGATCCACCACCAATTCTCTGAGGGTGCTCTCTTGCATTCGGCGCGATTCGGTGACCTCGAGCGTTACCACGGAGAGGCTCCCGGCTGCCTGCCCGCAAGAGCTTCTTATGGTCGATGGACGCAGCCCACGTCCTCGCGCGTCCGCGTGCAGGTGTCGATGATGGAATAGACCAGCTTGCGGCAGGTATGCGCGAGGTCGGGAGCGCAGGTAACCCCCATGCCGCCCAAGCCCTCCCGAAATTCGTCCGGGGTCGTTTCCGGCACGCTGACCCAACCGGTACGCGCGGTCGGAATGCCGAGATTGCGGATGGTCGAGATGTCGGTCTGGCCGCTGGTCCGACGCGGCGTCTCATGAGGTCGCCCTTCCACCGCTTCCCACGCGACGATCGCGGACCGGACGATCCAGCTTTCCGGGTCGGTGCTCGCCCCGGGGATCGAGGCGGTCATCTCCCAGTCGAGATCGAAATCGGGATGGTTCGCGCGGATGTCGTCGATCGCCGCGCCGAACTGGGCGGCGACGTCCGCGGGCGGCGTCCGCGGATTGCAGCGGATGTCGAGATAGATTTCGGTCGTCGCGGAGGGAAAGGCCACCCGGTCGGGCCAGCCGCCCTGCACCGCCGCCACCCAGCCTTGCGGCATCACCTGACCCGAGCTGTTGCGCTCCGTATAGCCAGGCAGCCACGCCTCAAGCTCGGCGATGACGGAAGCCGCCGGCACGATCGAACTCCGGAAGCCCGGAACGCCTCGGGCGATACCGGCATAACCCATTGTCCCCCCAACCGAAACCTTGAACCAGCAAAGGCCGGGCTCCTCGTGATAGACCGCGTTACCGGGCTTCATCACCAGCGCGAAATCGGCGCAGACGCCTCGGGTGAGGAGGTGGAAGACTCCGTCGGACAGCCCTCGGTTTCCCGGCACCGCAAGATCCACCGGCATGCCGCCGCCGGCGAACCCGACGAGGAGATCTCCAGTGAGCGGGATACCCGCCTCGGAAACGACACGGGCGGCCTCCGTCTGAGTGGCGACCATTGCCTTGGGATTGGCTGCCCCGAGCCCGATGATCAGCCCGTCGCGTACCACCGGGTCGGGAACCATGTCCTGCCGGAGGCCCGTGCCGACCCACGGAATGTCGGTTTCCGGATCGGCCTCGAGATGGGTGTCGATCGGCGCGTAGAGCAGCAGGCTCGGCCCGCCGCCGCTTCCCCGCAGCCGCGCGGCCGCGTTGCCCGACGCCTCGCCCATCGGCTGGTACCAGGACTCGAGACCCGCCTCCGAGAGCCGCTCCACCATGAATTCGCTGGCCGCGCGCTCGCGCCCGGTGGGGCTGTGGATCCCGGTGAGTTCGAACGCCAGTCGGTGGATGCGCTCCTCGTCGATCAGGGATACGGCCCTATCGAACCACGCCCGCCGGTCCGACCCGAGCTGGGGGTGCGTCATTTCTCGCCTCCTAGTCCGATCTGGTCGATCGATCCGAGGCAAAACTACCCTGCCGCCGGGACTAGTGCGAACAGCCACTGGCGATCCCGGGCTGGCGGGTTCAAGATGTTCCACGAAACATCAATCCTGAAGGATCGACAGGTGACAGCGTCGGCGCCCGCGGATCGGATCATCGAAATCGTCGACGGGCAGAGGCAGGAGCTGGTCGACCTTTGCCTCGGTCTCGGCAATGCGCGCGATTACGCCGGGGACGAAATCGCGGTCGCTCAAGCGGTCGAAGCCTGGCTCGCCGAGGCGGGAATCGAGACCCGGCTGCAGCGGATCGACGAGGCCAGCGCCAACGCCGTCGGGATCCTGCGCGGGACGGGCGATCGGTCGAGCGGTGCCCGGTCGCTGATCCTCAACGCTCACATGGACACCCAGGGCGCGGCGCCCGCCGCCGGGGCGGAAGAGGAGCAGCGGCTGCGCGGCGCGCATGAGCAGGACGGGTTCCTGTTCGGCAACGGGCTCGCCAACGACAAAGCCCAGCTCGCCGCCCAGATGATCGCCATGCGCGCCATCGTCCGGGCAGGCTTGCGGCTGCACGAGACCCTCTACGTCACCGGAGTCGCCCAGGAAACCGGCGCTCCGCCGGAGCGCGGCGAGGAGATCGAAGGCTGGTCCGGGATCGGGCCACGCATGAGCCAGGTGCGGGAAGGCTACGGCGCGCGCTGGCTGGTCGAGCACGGCATCGTTGCCGACTACGCTCTTGTCGGCGAGATCACCGACTTCAAGCTCGGTCTGGGCCAGGCTGGATATTTGCGGCTCAGGATCGCCGTGCCCGGCCATTTGCGATACACGCCCCTCCTGATCCGCGGCGAAGCCCCCACCGACAATCCCAACCCCTTCGAGCGCGCCGCCCATGCGATCCGGGCGCTCGAGTCCTGGGCGACGGATTACGAGCGAACCGACGCGCTCGACTTCGGACGGGGAACGATCGTGCCCCGAGCCCAGGTTTGCGAGGTGGCGGCGGGCGGCCTCCCGTTCACCGAAACTTCCGACAGCTGCAATTTGTTCTTCGACGTGCGTCTCGTGCCCGGCGCGCGCCCGGCGGAGATCGTCGACCGGGTGCGCCAAGCGCTTGGCGCGACGGGGCTGGATTGCGAGATTTCGCCTTACGACTATCGGCGGGGCTATCTCGCCGAGGACGCGGACCCGTTGGGCGAGGCGCTCGACCGTGCGCACCGGCGGGTCTTCGACGAGGAGATGGCGTTCGCCGAGTCCGGTCCGATCAGCACCTGGCGGGACACCAACGCGTTCAACGAGGCCGGAATCCCCGCCGTCTGCTACGGCGCGCCCGCGCGTTCGGCGCTTCTCGGCGGCGGGCTCGCCGGGGATCGGCGGCCGATGGCGGTCGACGATCTCATGGCCCTGTCGAAGGTTTACGCGCTGACCGCGCTCGATCTGTGCGGCGTAGTATCATAAGCGACCAGCGGAAGGAGAGCGGCTCATGGCCCCACGCGGAGACCTGTCCGACAGCCAATTCGTGACCGCAGCCGGTGTGCGGGTGCACTACAAGGAGGTAGGCGAAGGCTACCCGGTCATCTGCTTGCACGGTGCGGGGCCCGGCGCGAACAGCGAGAGCAACTTCCGGCGCAATGTCGGCGCGCTCTCCGAACATTTTCGCGCGGTACTGGTCGATATGCCGCAATTCGGCAAGAGCGAGAAGGTGCCGATCGAGGAGGGCCGGCTCGGCTTCAACGCGACGGTGATGGACGCGTTCATGACGGAGACAGGCATCGAACGGGCGCATTACATCGGCAACTCGATGGGCGGGCAGGTGGCGCTGAAACTCGCCATCGACAAGCCGGAGCGGGTGGACCGGCTGGTGGTGCTCGGTCCCGGAGCGATCAACAACCCGATCTTCGTGCCGAGCCCGCTTGAGGGCATCAAGCTGATCGCCGATTACTACAAGGGCGAGGGGCCGACCCGGGAGAAGCTGCGCAAGCTCCTCGATACGTTGGTCTACGACTCCTCCTTCCTCACCGACGAGGTCGTCGAGGAACGATTCCAGACGACGATCGAGCCCGACAATCTCGAACTCTTCGCCAAGCGTCAGGGCCGGTACAATAAGGAAGACCTGTACGGGAATCTCAGCAGTATCGAGTCCCCCACGCTGATCGTCTGGGGCATGGACGATCGGTTCGGCGCGCTCGATGTAGGACTTCAGATGACCCGGCTGATGAAGCGGGCCCAGATGCACATTTTCGCGCGATGCGGCCATTGGGCACAGGTCGAACACGCCGAAGCGTTCAATCGTCTGGTGGTCGGCTTCCTGTCGGATTGAAGGGGGTACGCATGGCGGACAGCGAAACGGACGTGGCGACCGAGCCGGAAGCGGATTTCGACAACAAGCCCTGGGCGCCCTATCTGAAGGCGGCGCTGGGCTTCCGCAATCACTGGTACCCCGCCTGCTTCTCGAAAGAGATCGCGGAAGGGGAATGCCTGGGGCTGGAGCTCCTCGCCGAACGGGTGCTGTTCAAGCGTATCGGCGGTCGCGTCTACGCGATTGAGGACCGTTGCGCCCATCGCGGGGTTCCGTTTTCGGCGCGGCCCGAATGCTACTCGGCCAACACGGTGACCTGCTGGTATCACGGCTTCACCTACGATCTCAGGGACGGCAGGCTGGTGGCGATCGTCACCGACCCCGAGAGTCCGCTGATCGGCAAGCTCGCGCTCAGGACCTATCATGTCGAGGAACGGCAGAACGTCGTCTTCGTCTTCATCGGCGACGGCGACCCGCCGCCGCTGGTCGAGGACGTACAACCCGGCTTTCTCGACGACGACCTCTATATCGCGCCCGACGGCGACCGGGGCGTGGTCGGGAGCAACTGGCGCCTCGCGGCGGAGAACGGGGTCGATGCGTCGCACATTTACATCCACCGCAACTCGCGGCTACTGAGCGCGCTCGGCCGCGCCGTTCCGCTGGCGAGCTATTTCGTCACCCGCGAGGACATGGTGGTGGATACGCCCGGGGGGCCGAAGGGCGTCGTCAAGGGGGCGGGCCGCAAGATCTCGGTCTGGGAGACCGAGATCGAGGGCGAGAGAGTTGCCGCCCGGACCATGCCCGATGAAGACCGCGCGGGCTCCAGGATCACCGATACGTCGCTGTGGATGCCCTGCGGGTTGAAGGTTGATCCGTTCCCGGCCCGCGACATAACCCATTTCGAATGGTACGTTCCGATCGACGAGCACTCGCATTATTACATGGTCACCTGGGGCAAGCGGGTATCCGACCCGGTCGAGCAGGAACGCTTCGCTCACGAGGTCGACACGTATTGGCGCGAAATGGTGGTCGACCGCTTCAACGACGAGGACGTGTTCGCCCGCGAGGCGATGGAGCGGTTCTACAGCGAAGAGGACGGCTGGAATCGCGAGCGGCTTTACCGCCCGGACGTGGTGGTCACCGAATGGCGCAAGCTCGCCAGCAAGCACAATCGCGGCATCCAGGGCCGCGCGTCGGCCGGGGGGCGCGCTCCGTGACCGCGCCGCCGCCCGCTTCGGCGCGCTACTGGCTCAACCGCGCCCTGTTCGATCTCGGCGACCCGGCATGCAGGCGGGAATTCGGCGCGGACCGGGCCGCATGGCTCGACCGTTACCCGCTGGACGCGGGCGCGCGCGCCGCCCTCGAGGCACCCGGATGGCGGGTGCTGCTCGACCGCGGGGCCCTCCCCAACCTCGTCTTCAAGTACTTCATGCTGAGCGGACACCCGCCCGGGAAATTCGCCGCCATCGCCGGGGAGACGGACGAGCATGGCTGAGCTCTGTCTGGGGCTGGCGACCTCGCACCTCGCCCATATAGTCAACGCGCGGGATGCCGGCGACTCGGCCAAGGTCGCCGCGTTCGACGCCGGCTACGCCCGGCTTGCCGCGGCGCTCCGCGAGGCTGCTCCGGACGCCTGCCTCATCGTCTCCGCCGAGCACGTCAACAAGTTCTTCATCGACAACATGCCGGCCTTCTGCATGGGCCTGTTCGAGAGCTTCTCCGGTCCGGTCGAGAGCAAGGCGCGCGACGTCGGCTATCCCTGGCGCGAAGTGCCGAGCGACCCCGGGCTCGCCCGCTACCTCATCGAACGCGGCCTCGACGAGGGCGTGGACTGGGCGGTGTCGGAGTTCTGGGAGGTCGATCACGGGATGATGGTTCCGCTGCACAAGCTGGACCCGGAGGGCCGGGTGCCGATGATCCCGGTATTCGTCAACTGCGCCTCGGCGCCGATGCCCTCGACCCGGCGGTGCTTCGCCGTGGGGCGCTGGCTCGCCGAAGCGATCGCCGACTGGCCGGGCTCCCGGCGGGTCGGCATCGTTGCGACCGGTGGGCTGTCCCATTCGGTCGGGACCCTGGACCAGGGCCGCATAGATGTCGCCTTCGACGAATGGTTCCTCGACCGGCTGTGCGCCGGAGACGGCGAGGCGCTCGCCGGGCTGGGCGATGCCGAGATGATGGAAGCCGGCAGCTCGACGGGCGAAGTCCGGTCGTGGATCGTCCTCGCGGGCGCCTTCGCCGGGCGCCGCGCGGAACGGGTGTTCTACGCGCCCATCGAGGGCTTCGATACCGGCTGCGCGCAGGCGGTCTACCGCTGAGGCGCCGCTCAGTCGGCGACCAGGGTACAGGCTTCGCTGCGCAACTCGATGCCGACGGCATCGCCGGCGGCGAAGCGGCGTCCGCCCCGATCCGAACGCGCGCGAAGCAGGACGTCGCGCAGCCGGACGAAATAGACCACCGCGTCGCCCAGGAACTGTACCGAGTCGATCGCACCGGACCAGGCATCGTCGATTCCGGTTTCGGCGCGCGGAACCACCTGCACGCCTTCGGGCCGGAGCGCGGCCGAGACGCGGTCGCCCGGCTTGAACGGCACCCGGCCCACAGCATCGAAGCGGGCGCCCCATACGGTCTCCACACCGAACCGGTACAGGTCTGCCTCCCTGTTTTCGACCGAACGCACCCGGGCCTCGATCAGGTTGGCGGCGCCGAGAAAAGAGGCGACGAATCGCGTGCGCGGATAGTCGTAAAGCTCCTCCGGCGTGCCGCGCTGCTCGATCGCGCCATCCCGCATGACGGCGAGCGAGGACGACATCGCAAGTGCTTCGGCCTGGTCGTGGGTGACATAGATCGAGGTCACGCCAAGCCGTTCCTGGATGCGGGTAAGCTCCACCCGCAGGTCTTCGCGTAACCGCGTGTCCAGGTTCGACAACGGCTCGTCCAGGAGCAGAACCGGCGGCTCCATCACCAGTGCGCGGGCCACGGCGAGGCGCTGCTGTTGCCCACCGGAAAGCAGCGTCGCCTTGCGTTTCGCGAGATGGGCGATCTGGATCACGTCCAGCAGCTCGGCGACACGGCGGTCTATGTCCGCCCGGCCGTAGGTTCCCTTTCGACCGCGCACCGTCAACGGGTAGGCGACGTTCTCGGAGACATCCATGTGCGGCCAGATCGCGTAGGACTGAAAGACCATGCCGAGGTCACGCCGGTTGGGTGGAACGTTGATGCCCCTGGCGGACGAAAAGAGTATCCGTTCGCCCAGCCGGATCTCGCCGCCGTCGGGGATTTCGAGCCCCGCGATGCAGCGGAGCAGGGTGGTCTTGCCGCAGCCCGACGGGCCGAGCAGGGTGAAGAACGCGCCGTCCTCGATGGCGAGACTCACCCCGTCGAGCGCGGGCCTGTCGTCTTCGCCGCGCCGCCGCGCCAGGCGGTGGTAGTCCTTGCGCAGGTCTTCGACGACCAGCTTCATGCCCGCACTCATCGGATCACCGCCGCGCGGTCGCCGATCCAGGTGACGAGCAGCGCCATTGCCATGGCAATGACCACGGTGATCACGCCGACCACCGCGGCGACTTCGAGGCGCCCGGACGTGGCGTATACGAACATCAGCAGCGGCAGGGTGAGGGTGTCGGGCGTCGACACCAGCACGGTCGCGCTGATGTCCTTGATCGCCGACATGAAGGACAACACGAACACGGTCGCGACGACGGGGGCGACCAGCGGCGCGGTGATACGGAGGACGGTCTCCAGCCTTCCGGCCCCGCTCATCAGCGAGGACTCTTCGAGCTCGCGCGAAACCTGGCCGATCGAGGCCTCGAACAGATGGGTCGCGAAGGGCAGGCCCTGGACGATCAGCACCGTGACCAGGGCGACCGCCGTCCCGTAAAAGATCGTCAGCCCCGGCGCGTTGAGAAAGATCACCAGGAACGCCGTCCCGAGCAGAACGCCCGGCAGCGCCCAAGGCATCCATATCGCGAGCGAGAGCGCGCCCTTTCCCGGAAACGCGTTGCGGGCGATGAACCAGGCGAGGCCGAGATAGATCGTCGTACCGGCGATGGCCACCGCCGCGCCGGTCATCAGCGACTGGTTGACCGCACGTAGGAACTCATCGCCTTCCAGCACCGTCGCCCAATGCCCGAAGGTCCATGGATCGGGCAAGTGGAAAAAGCCGAAAAGCCGGCTGAACGAACTCAGCAGCACCAACAGGAAGGGAAGCCCGATGGTCACCGCGACGGCCAAGAACAGGAAGGCCGAGACCGCGTAGGAGCCCTGCGTGCGCTGACGCGGCTGAAGCTTCGCGCCCCTGCCGGTCAGCGTCGCCGCCATACTGGCCCGCTGCAACCATACCCGGTAAACGAGGACCAGCACGAACATGATCGCGAGAAAGAAGGAACTCAGCGCCATCGACTGCGGCGCGTCCGGCGGTATCACCCTCAGCAGGTGATAGATGCGCGTGGAATAGACTAGGATGTCGGCCGGCAGGCCGAGGAGCTGCTCGACCTCGAAGGCCTCAAGCGACCGGATCGTGCCGGCGATGAAAGCAGTCAGCAGGGTCGGCGCGATCAGCGGGACCGTCACCCGTCGAAGAGTCGTCAGCGTCCCGGCGCCGGACATGGTCGAGGCCTCCTCGAACGAGGCATCGATAAGCCGCTGGGCCGGCTCGATCAGGATCACCATGATCGGGATGGTGGACAGGGTGATGTGCACCCAGGTGATTCCGCCCAACGAGTAGATGTCGAACAGCGGCCCGCTCACGAAGGGGAGCTTTTCGAGCCAGACGTTGACCAGCCCGAAATTGGGGTCGAGCAGCAGAATCCAGCCGAGGGTCGCCGGCAGAATCGGCAGGAAAAAGCCGACCCAGAGCGAGAACATGATGGCGCGCTTGCCGAACACGTCGTTACGGGCGAGGTACCAGGCGATGAAGAAGGCGATCAGCATCGCCGTCGGCACGCGCAGGCTGAGAACGAACGACGTCACGATGGAGTCGATCGTGTGCTTGCTCTCCAGCGCACGCGCCCAGGGTTCCAGGGTCGGGACGAACGCGTTGATCGGCTCGCCCTCGCTGAACCCGCCGAGGACGATCAGCAGCACCGGCAGGATGCAGATCGCAGCCACCGCCGCCAGGCAGAGCCAGCCGAAGACGCGCAGCAGGGTCTCGGCGGCTTGGCCGGTTCTCACCGCGGCACGGTCGCCTTCGGACGTCGCCGGTTCGGCCGAAGCGACGCCCGTCCGTCCGTTAAGAATCACCGCTCAATTCCGCGCGCATCAGCACCGCGCAGTCGAGCTGGTGACGCCTGGGAACGGGCCGGTCGGGCGAGGACGGCATGTCGCGGCTGGTGTCGGTCTTGCAAACCACGAGATGGGGACCCGGCGACTCCATCGCCGTGCCCATCCTGTCGGCGACCTCGTTGGGGTCCGCCGCGCTGTGGACGTGGTCAGCGTCCCAGCCACTGGCGAGCGCGAGCCCGGCGATGTCCGCACCGCTGCCGGTCGCGGTCGGCTCGGTTCCTTCGCCCGTGCCCCAGACCTCGTTGTCGAGCACGGCAACGGCGAGGTTCTCGGGACGCATACGCCAGATTGTCGACAGCACCGCCGCGCCCGCGAAGAACGACCCGTCGCCCTCGATGGCGAGCACTTTGCGGTCCGGCCGCGCCAGCGCGATGCCGAGCGCGATCGCCGTCGCGTAGCCCATGTCCATGTTGTAGATGGTCGCCGGCGCGTCGGCCCTTGCGTAGAGAAGACCGGAGTTCACACCGGGGCCGGTGATTGCCGCTGCGTCGCCGCGCGCCGCGGCGACGATGTCCATCGCCTCGATGCGGTCCATCAGCACGCTCCCCGCATGACGTGGGGAGGAAGCAGAAGCCCGAAGCATGTGCGTTGGCCGCGCGCGGTCTGGACCGCCCGGAACATCTGGTCTTCCAACCCGTCGAAGCCGGTCGCGATCTCGAAGGGTATGCCGAGCCCCCTGAAGACGCCGTCGGACAGGAGCCGCGTGGCGCCGTGATAGTCCATCGGCTCGCCGCCGCCCGCGGTATGGCTCGCGAGGATCGTGACTGGCGTCCGCTGGACCTGGGCGCGAGCGAGGATCAGACCGCTGTATCCGAGGCCCGAGGCCTCCATCATGCACACCGGATTACGCCCCCCGAGATCGAGTCCGACGGCAACAGCGATGCCTTCGTCCTCGCGCGCGCAGGGCACCATCAGCACCTCCCCGCTGGCACGGAAGGCCCGGATGGTGCCGAACAACACGCTGTCCGGCAGATAGACGCAGGCGTCCACGCCGGCGCGCAGGGCACCCCGCAGCAAAGCGCCCGCCGCGCCCTCGGCATCCCCCGTCACACGCCGTGCCTCGGGCGGACGGTCAACGTTTGCCGAGCGCGTCGGTGATCGCCCTCACCACTACGTGCCGGCCGAGGTAACGCTTCTCGTTATATGCCTCGAAGTACTTCACGCCCGGCCGCGGGACCAGGTAGCTCGGGATGCCGGTCTTCACATCCTTGCGCCTGCTGGTGGCGAGCATGGTCTTCTCATAGACCTCCTGGCCGGGCCGGCTGACATACCAGTTGATGAAGACCTGGGCCGCATTGGGGTGCGGCACGTTCCTGGCCTGCTTGAGGACGGAGAAGCCGCCGGTCACGTAGCCCGGCGCGTCCTCGGGCAGCACCACGGCAAGGTTCTTGATGCCTTCCCTGCGGAACTTCTCGACGAAAAACTGGATGGACGCGAAGGCGATGGGCCTCGTGCCGCGCACGACCTCCTCCACCACCCCGCGGTTGCTGGTGGTGAATTTCGCCTGCTGCCCGAGATAGAACTCCTTCACGAACTCGATGCCAAAGGTGTTGTAGAGCCAGTTGGTCGCGCCCTGGCCGGGGCCTGGGCTGCGCGGGTCGTGCGAAATCATCTTGCCGCGGAACTCCGGCTTGAGGATGTCCTTCCACATCTTGATCTTGCCGGGGTCGACGATGTCCTTGTTGACCAGCAGCCAGCCGAACACCCATTCGGCGCCCTGCAACAGATATTGGTCGTCGTCGTCCATGAACTTGAGCTTGCCGTCGCGGAAGTTCTCCGGCCCGACGCCGGGAAGAATGAGCTGCGGCCGCACGGGGTTGAGATAACCCCCGGGCTTCATCTTGACGAGCTCGCGTCCGCCGCCGAGCATGATGTCCAGCGTCATCTTGTCGGCCATGGCCTCCGCCTCGAAGCGCGAGGACAGGTCGGACGGACGGCCGCCGAAGAATTTGAGCTCGATACCGGTGTCGCGCTTGAACGCCGCCGGCATGGTGCGCGTCAGCGCCGGAAAGCCGGCGACGGTGACTTGGCCTTCCTTACGTGCCTCGGCCAGGATGCGGCCCCACTCGTCCGGCGCCCCCGCCTGCCAGTCGGCCGACGCCGCGGCATGGCCCACGGGTGCCCGGGCCACGGATGCGGCACCCGTCGCCGCCGCGAGGACGGCCGAAGAACCGAGGCCGCTCAGAACGGTTCGCCGCGTGAAACGCGTGTTCATGCCACACCTCCCCTGCTTCATTTTGGCGATCGCTTTGTCGCCCCTATTTCCGGTTCGAGTATGAGTGCGATTCAGGGCCCGGTGCAAGGAGGGCCGGCGTCAGCCGGACTTGAGAGCCCGCAACACCCGCTCTGGCGTCATCGGTATCTCGCGCAGCCTTGTGCCGGTCGCGTCTGCCACCGCGTTGGCAATCGCCGGTGCCACGCCGATCAGCCCGGGCTCCCCGATCGCCTTGGCGCCGAACGGGCCGGAGGGCTCCGGATGTTCGACGACGATTGGATTGATCGACGGGGGAACGTCCATCGCGGACGGGGCCTTGTAATCCATCATCGACGGGTTGGCGAGCGCGCCCCCTTCCCAGACCAGCTCCTCGGTCAGCGCGTAGCCGATGCCCTGGACGAAACCGCCCTGGATCTGCCCCTCCACGCCGAGCGGGTTGATCGCGCGGCCCACGTCGTGCGCTGACCACCCCTCGACCACGGCGATGCTACCGGTGGCCTCGTCGACCTCGACCTCGACCGCCTGGGCGCCGAACACGTAGGTGCCGAGATTGGCGAAGGGAAAGCCTTTGACGATGGCCCGCTTGGGATCGAACCGTTCGCCGTCATACATCAGCGCGTTCTGGCCCATGATCGGGCCTCCGACACCCCAATGGGCGCGGCGGGAGACCTCGGCGAAGCTGACCTCGCGGTCGGGGATGCCGGCGATCCCGACCCGCCCGCCCGGGCGGATTTCGAGATCCTCTGCGGCGCATTCCATCATTTCCGCCGCATGCTCGAAGATGCGTTCCTTCACCTCTTCCGATGCCGTGGCGACCGCGCGCCCCGCCATGTAGGTGGTGCGGCTGCCCGAGGTGCTCCAGTTGTAGGGCGAGGCGTCGGTGTCGGGGTTGACGTAATTCACCCTAGAGATATCGAGGCCGAGCGACCCGGCGCAAATCTGCGCGAGCGCGATGTCCGAGCCCTGGCCACAGTCGACCGCCCCGGTACCGAGGGTCACCGAGCCGTCTTCCAGAAGGCGGACATTCGCGGCGGTCGACAGCAACCCGCAGACATGGGCGAGGCAGGCGATGCCGAGGCCCCGGCTCTTGCCGGCAACCGGTTTCGGTTTGCGGGACCGTCCTTCGGTCGCCGCGCGCAGCTTTGCGATGCAGTCGATCAGACCGCAGGCCTCCACCGTCTGGCCCCCGAGCCATGTGTCGCCGGCTTTTATCGCGTTCTTGAGCCGGATGTCGAAGGGATCGAGGTCGAGCGCGGCAGCGAGTTCGTCGATCTGCGACTCTCCGGCGAAAGTCGACTGCGGATTGCCGAAACCACGGAAGCCGCCAGCGCGGAGCTTGTTGGTGTAGACCGCGCGCCCCGTTACCCGGACATTGGGGATTCTGTACGGCCCTCTGGCCATCAGGAGCGCAAAGCCAAGCACGGCGGGGCTCTCGTTGCAATAGGCGCCGCCTTCCAGCGTCACTTCCACCTGGCGTGCGACCAGCGTCCCGTCGGCTTTGGCGCCCGTCTTGATGGAAATCTTCGCCGGGTGCCGCCGCAACATGGACATGAAGTCGGACGACCGCGGCAGGACCGCTTTCACCGGCCGGCCGGTTCTGCGCGCGAGCGCGACCGCCACCGGCTGGAGGTGCGCGCCGCCCTTGCCACCGAACGTTCCCCCGATACGGGGCGAGACGGCGCGGATCTTCGACATCGGCATGTCGAGCAGTTGCGCGACTTCGGCCTGGACGCGGAATACCGACTGGGTGGTCGACCACACTGTGGCCTTGCCGCCAGGATCGAACGACGCCACGGCGCCGGTCGGCTCCAGCGCGTGATGGTATTGGGCGCCGGTCGCGAACTCGTTCTCGACGATCACGTCGCAGTCGGCCCATGCCGCGTCGACATCGCCTTCAACGATCTCCTGGCGGGACAGCACGTTGCCGCTGTGCTCAACCGGATGGGAGAGCTCGTAGGCGCCGATGTCGTCGTGGACCAGCGGCGCGCCGGCCGCGAGCGCGTCCTCGATCGTGAGGACCGCGGGGAGCTCTTCGTATTCGACGTCGACGAGCAAGGCCGCGGCCTCGGCGATCGCCGGGGTCTCTGCCGCGACCGCCGCGACGGGTTCACCCATGTAGCGCACTTTCCCGCGGGCGAGAAACGGCATGTCCTTGATCGCCCCTCCGCCGAGCCGCGGCAGATCCTCGCCGGTCAGCACCCCATGTACCCCGGGATGGGAGCGCGCGGCCTCCGCGTCCACCGCGACGATTCGGGCGTGGGCGAGGGGGGACAGCGCGAAGGCGGTATGGAGCATGCCGGGAAGCTGGATGTCGTCGAGGTATTGCGCGGCGCCGATGGCCTTTTCCGCCGCATCTTCGCGCGGCAGCCGGGCACCCACGGCGCGGAGGTCCCCGGTTGTCAACGACTCCACCATCTCACCCTCGCGTCGCCATTACGATTGCCTCGACAATCTTCACGTAACCGGAGCACCGGCAGATATTGCCCGACACAGCCACGCGGATCTCTTCCACCGTGGGCTCCGGGTTCTCGTTCAGCAGCGCCCGGGCGGCGATCGCCAACCCCGGCGTACAGAACCCGCACTGGATTGCGCCCGATTCGACCAAGGCACGCTGCACCGGGTCCAGAATGCCGTCCTGCGCGAGCCCCTCAACGGTGACGATCTCCAAACCGGTGCAGTTGACCGAGAGCGACAGACAGGCACGCACCGCCTGACCGTCGACCATCACGGTACAGGTACCGCAGACACCTTGGTTGCAACCGCGCTTCGCACCCGTCAGTCCGAACCGGACACGGAGGGTATCGAGCAGCGTCTCGTCGGTCAGGATGGGCGCCTCCCGGGTCGCGCCATTGACCGTTAACGCGATATTAGGTCTATCCTCCACCACCGATGAATTATTGTTCGCTCGCGTAAGGGTGTCCATGGGAAGACCTGTTTTCCGCCCCACCGCGCTATTGCCGCTCCCGCAGGCGGGCTAAGAGCCGCCGGCCGGACCGTCCCGGCGTCTGCTCCATCTAGCGGCGAATATCTTTCGATCTTCGCGACGGCTCTGAGGTCGTCGAGTGCGGACATGGAGGTCTCCGCGACGACGGGGCCCACACCAAGCACTGTTATCGGCGGCCGGCAAACCGAGCCCTCGCTGGCCGGTTTGTGGAGCGGGCTCTCCAGGCTGGCCGGTTCCCGGCGCAAGCCTGCCCACGCGCGCAAAACCGGTCCGGCTGCGGCTTCCAGTATCGCGCCGCCCTCGATCGATTCCCGGACACGGGCCTCGTATCTGCGCCGCCACGACGCGACAATCCACTCTAGCAGGTTGCTGAAAAACTCGCTGGCCCGATTCTCGTTCTCGTGATTCTCTGGTTCCGCGTCGATCGGTTGCGGAGGTTGCGATGCGGGGTGTGGACGAGCGGGGCTGCGGTCTGTTCAGCTACGTGGATCTGGAGGCGCGGGTCCCTGCGGATCATCCATTGCGGGCGATCCGGGTCCTGGTGGACGAGGCTCTGGCGGCTCTGTCGGCGGATTTCGCGGGTCTGTATTCGAAGACCGGCCGTCCCTCGATTGCGCCGGAGAAGCTGTTGCGGGCGCTTCTGCTTCAGGCCTTCTACACCATCCGTTCGGAGCGCCAGCTGATGGAGCAGCTGGACTACAATCTTCTGTTCCGCTGGTTCGTCGGCCTGTCGATGGACGCGCCGGTTTGGGACACGACGACCTATTCGAAGAACCGGGACCGGCTGGTTGCGGGCGACGTGGCAGCGCGCTTCCTTCGGGCGGTTCTGCGCGGTGCGCGGGTTCGCCGTCTGCTGTCGGACGAGCACTTCTCGGTGGACGGCACGCTGATCGAGGCGTGGGCGTCGATGGAGAGCTTCCGGCGCAGCGACGGCGGCGACGCGGACCCGCCGGGCGGGCGCAACGCGGAGCGCGACTTCCGCGGCGAGCGGCGCTCGAACGCGACGCATGCGTCCACCACCGATGCCGATGCGCGTCTGTTCCGCAAGGGGGAGGGCCAGTCGAGCCGGCTGTGCTACATGGGCCATCTGCTGATGGAGAACCGCAACGCGCTGATCGTCGATGCCGCGCTGACCCGGGCTTCCGGCACCGCCGAGCGGGAGGCGGCGCTGGCCATGCTGGGGCGGCGGGGCAGGCGGCGCGGGGTGACGCTCGGCGCCGACAAGGCCTATGACGTGGCCACCTTCGTGGACGCCTTGCGGGACCATGGCGTCACCCCGCACATCGCGGTCGACGGCCACGTCAGGAAGACCGGCAAGCCGCGCGCGACGCGCATCGACCGGCGCACCACCCGCCATCCCGGCTACGCCGCCAGCCAGAGGCTGCGCAAGCGCATCGAGGAGGGGTTCGGCTGGATCAAAACCACCGGCGGGCTGGCCAAGACCCGGCATCGCGGGCTCGACCGGGTGGGCTGGATGTTCACACTCACCGCCGCCGTCTACAACCTGGTCCGGCTGCCCAAACTCATCGCCGAGGCGCCGACATGATGCCCGCAAGCCGCAGAACCCGCCCCGATCCCCGCCGAGAGCGGGTCGCGAAGCCGAACCCACGCCACCGATAACCCGAAAAACAGCCCACACCCGCCATACCAGCCACGCGTGGCGCGTTTTTCAGCAGCCTGCTAGCTCAGAGACTTGGAACAAATCAGACCGAGACTTCGATAAAATATCGGTCTCGGTGGTTGCGAGCCCAGGTGTCGAACCCTTTCCCGGTTCATTTCTGAAGTCTCGGGCGTGATCGAGGGAGCCTGAGACATTTCTGTTCGGGTTCGAACCGCGTCCACGGTTCCCGATGCAGTTCCGGCATTCGTGCCATAGGATGGCGTCGATGAGCGCCCCGAGTTGTGGCTAGGTATGTCCGGGTATCCTCGGCGGAAGGTTTCCGGACATCGCGCATACCACGCTCAATCCTTGCCGGAACTGTTCGGTCGCCAGGCTGCTCCGCCGCCATGGTCGGGTGGCGTGACCGCCGGTTGGAGGCAGTCTGCCGTTTCAGAACAGCTCTTCGCTCGCGATTGCCGCGCCCTCCGCGAGCGCCCGTAGTTTCGCGAACACGATCTCCGCATCTACCACTCTGTATCCCGCGAACGTCGCGAAGTCGCAATCGGTCCCGACGATCACCTGTTCCCGTCTGACGATGTCGACAAAGCACAGGATGCGGTCGGGGACGTTTCGGGGATGCTGGACATAATTGGTCGTGCAGTCGATCACTTGGGGGATGAGCACGAGGTCATCGGGCAGGTCGGCGTGCCGCCATGTCCGCCATTCTTGACCGTGGCGCGGATTGGCGGCCTCGAAACGCAAGCGGTTGCGCTCAAGGAACAGAGCAAACCGATCAGGCGCGAAATCACACAGCAGCGGAAACTGTCCGAGAAGGGATTGGCACAGCTAGCTCGACTCCTGGTCCGAACGGGCAGCGAAAAACCCGGAAGGTTTATCAACTAACCGGCCGCTGGACGGGGTCTATCCGGTGGTGTTAGTCGATGGAGGCGCTTGGCGAACGGCCCGACGCGCTGCTCCGAGGGAGGTGCGTCGTCGCTCAAGTTCGCGAACACAAGGTCGATCCGCTGCACCGCGAGAGATCGCCGTACGAATCGAAGCTCTGAGGATCTCCGGACGACGGTAATGCCAGACGGGCCAGCCCAATCTGTCTACGAGAGCATTTGGGAACTGCCAGTCCGCTTCACGGAGTCGAATGCCGCGCGCAACGTATCCGCGAAGGAACTGAGGATTGCCGAACGGAGCCTGTCGCGGGGGAAGACCATGGCGATCCTGTAGCTGATCGCCGCATCGAACCGGCGCACAGCAATGCCGTCCCGCGAGTATCGTTGCGCCGTAAACGGATCGAGCAGGCCGACCCCCGCCCCGTGCCGAATAAAGGAGGATACCGATTCCATGGTCTGGGTTTCGATTGCGATGTTCCAGGACGCGCCGTGGGCTGCGAACACGCTTTCCGTCTGCGGATAGACCATGTGTTCGGGCAAGAGGGAGACGAACGGCTCTCCGTCGAGGTCGGCCGGTCCGATCGAGGGCCGGTCGGCCAGCGCGTGGCCTTCCGGCAATCCGCAAACGCAAGGAAAGACGAATTCTTCGACCTCCACCGAAACAAGCTCGATCGGCCATTCGATGATGGCGAGGTCGTAGAGCTGGGTAGGCAACAGCCCCTGCATCATCTGCGAGCGGCGGGCGAGGATTCGAACCTGCAAGTCGGGACGGTCGGCGCGAAAGCCGCTGACGATTCGGGGCAGGAAATCGACCGCAATGTCCGGATAGGTGGCGACGACGAGGTTGCCGAATTGCTGGTCGCGGATCTGCCGGGCGCGTTGCGTTGTTAGCTCGACGCTCTCAAGCGTCCGCTCGACGTCGCGCCACAAGTATTGCGCTTCTGGTGTCGCCGACAGGCGGCCGTTGACCCGCCTGAACAGAGCGAAGCCGAGTTCGCGCTCAAGATTGGCGACGAGAACGCTCGCCGAAGGCTGGGAAATACCCATCGCCTTGGCCGCCCCGGTTACCGTCCCGGTGGCGAGAGTCTGCCTGAAACACTCCAGTTGCCGGAAATTCATCGATCAATCGTTTTCCATTTTCATAGTGAAAAACTATAGCATGGATAATTCCGTTTATTGGAATCTATAGATTGTTTCCGTGTACCATTGGCCTGCGGAATCCGGTATCCGGATCGAGACGATGGATCGGCAATTCCAGCGCCGACGCGCAAGGCGATGACTGCCGCGTTGGCGGAAGTGTTCGCGGCGCGACGCTACGCCGTCGCGCCGGATGTGCTCCTTGCCCCGGACGGTGTCATGGAGAACGCCGTCATGCTGGTCGAGGAGGGGGCGATCGCTGCCGTCGCCGACCGGGCGGAATTTGCGCGGGCCTATCCCGGGACGGAAATAGCGCCTCTCCCCGGCCGGGCGTTCATCCCGGGATTCATCGACGCTCATATCCATCTCGGGCAGGGTTTCGGGAAGTCGATCATCGGCGGCGAGCCGTCCCAGATCTGGCGGCGGATATGGATTCCCCTGGAGGGTCGGCTCGACCCCGAGCTCAGCTATGTCTGCGCCAAGTGGATGTTCCTCGAAGCCCTGCGCGGCGGTTTCACCGGGGTCGTCAACTTCGCGATCATCAACCGCGAAAAGACCGAAGCCATCCACCGGGCGGCGCGCGAAACCGGGGTTCGCCTGGTGTCCAGCACCGGAGCCGTCAACAAGCCCGTCGACCCGGGCGCGGCGGGCGACGGGTCCGGTTTGAAACAGATCGACGAGGCCCTGGCGCGCGCCGAGAGCCACATGGAGCTTTGCCGGCAGGATCCCGGCATCTATCCGTCCTTGTGCGTTTCCGGCGTCGAAGGGGCTTCGAAGGAGCTGATCGGGGGGCTGGCCGATTTCTGCGCGGAACGGGGGGCTCTGTTCCAGATCCACGCCAACGAGCACGTTCCGGAAGTTCATGCGAGCGTCGTCGAGCACGGCCGCCGCCCGGTCGAGTTTATCGCGGATTGCCGCGCTCTGGGCCGCCATACGCTGTTGCATCACGCGACCCTCGTGACGGAGTCCGAAATCGAGCTCATCCGCTCGACGGAAAGCGCGGTCAGCTACAATCCGGTGGCCTCGCACTGGAAGGGCGATGCCGTATCGCCGGCCTGTGCCTATGTCGAACGGGGGGTCCGGCTGGGCCTCGGGACGGACAGCACGCGCTGCGACGGTTTCCGCATGCTGGATGCGGCCGAGAGCTGCCAGCGCATCGCGTTCGGCATGCGGGTTAACGATTTTTCGTGCGGCGCCGCCTGGACCTGGGTCGACGCCGCCACTCGGGGCAGCGCGGACGCCTGCGGTCTCGGCAAGGTCGCCGGCCGCCTGGCCCCGGGCTATCGCGCCGATTTTCTTGTCCTCGACATGGAGCTTCCCGAAGTTCTTCCGTCCTGGGACTTCGAATGGGATCTCGTGCGCCACTACAACCGGGACCAGATCAGGGCGGTGGTGGTCGACGGCGCCCTGGTCATGCAGGACGGGCGGGCGACCGGCTGGGACCAGGAGCGGTTTCTCAAGGAACAGTTGCCGGTGGCGATCGAGACCGTGCGGGAAGCGCCGATCGTTCGACGCCACGGGACTTCCGGCCAGCATCGCGCCGCGCGCCGTACCACGGGAAACGCGTGACCTGCGCGGGGAAGCCTGGAAACGATGAAACCGATCGGAAAACTTCTCAACGTCGCCCTGTCGTTGATCGGCGTGACCGTCGTCTGGTGGCTGGTCGCGACATCGGGTCTGATCAGTCAGGAATTGTTTCCGACGCCGCACGCCGTGTTCATCGCCGCGCTGGAACTCTACGAAGACGGCATCCTGTTCAGCGACCTCGCGGTGTCGTTGGGACGGGCGGCTGTTGGCTTCCTGATCGGCGCCAGCCTCGGCATCCTGGTCGGGCTGCTCACCGCACGGACCCGGCTGTTCGCATACGCGCTGGGGCCGTTTCTCAATCTCCTGAGACCCATACCCGCGATTGCCCTGGTGCCGGTCGCGATCGTCTGGTTCGGCATCGGCGAAGGTTCGAAATACTTCGTCATCGCTTATACGGTGTTTCTCGCGGTGTGGCTCAACACCCATCACGGGACCGCGCATGTCGCGCTGACCTACATACGCGCCGCGCGCTCTCTCGGAGCGCGGCGCACGCGCGAGTTTTTCGAGGTGATCATCCCGGCGGCCGCGCCTCACATCGTCGTCGGGCTGCGGCTGGGCGCGGCGCTGGCGTTTCTTTCCCTGGTGGCGGCGGAACTGTCGGGCGCGTCCGCCGGTATCGGGTTCAGGCTGCAGGACGCGCGCGACTATGTCCGTACCGACCGGATGTTCGTCGGACTGATCGAGCTCGGCATTCTCGGCGCCCTGCTCGACCAGTTCTTCGTGGTCGTCGGCAACAAGCTGGTTCACTGGGAGCAGATGTGACGGACCCGTCCCGCATCGCGGAGCCGTCTCGCGGCCCGGGCAGGGTCGAAATGGAAGGCCTGACGATCACATTCAAGCTGCCCGGCGGCGAGACGCTCGACGCGGTGAAGGACGTCGATCTGGCCCTGGAGCCGGGTTCGTTCACGGCACTCATCGGGCCGTCGGGCTGCGGAAAGTCGACGATACTCAACGCCATCGCCGGTTTCGTGGAGATTTCCGGCGGCACCATCAGGATCGACCGGGAAACGGTGACCGGGATCAACCCCGAGGTCGGCGTCGTGTTCCAGCAATATGCGCTGTTCCCCTGGTTCACGGCGATCGGCAACGTCGAATTCGCCCTGAAACGGCTGCGGTTGCCCAAGGCGGAACGGCGGGACCGCGCGATCGAGGCGCTGCGCGAGGTCGGGCTGGAAGACCGCGCGAGGACCTTCCCGGGGCAGCTTTCCGGCGGCATGAAGCAGCGGGTGGCGCTCGCCAGGACCTTTGCGTCCGAACCCAAGGTCTTGCTGATGGACGAACCGTTCGGCGCCCTTGACGCCCAGACCCGGGTCTCGATGCAGGAGCTCCTGCTCCGCGTCTGGGACATGCACCGGGCGACGGTGCTGTTCGTGACGCATGACGTCGACGAGGCGCTGCTGCTTTCGGATTGGGCGCACGTGATGTCGGCCGGACCCGGACGCATCGTCGAATCGATCGATGTCGATACCCCGCGGCCCAGAAAGGTCGACGAGGTCACCGAGGACTTCCTCGACAACCGGAACCGGATCATGAGGCTTCTGCGGCCGGACGAAACCGGCGGCGGCGCGGAAGCCTGAGGAGCGGCCCGGAATGCAGGGCCGTGGCGAGAGTGCGTAACCTGGACACCAAGAACCGAGGAGACGGAAGATGCTTAGGTTGACGACAGGAACGATCGCCGGCCTTGCCGTCGTCGCTGCGGTAGCGATGTCGGCGACGGCGCAAGAGACCAAGATCACGATCGGCGGCGGTCCCTATCTGGACGTTCCCCAGATGACCCAGGCGATCGACAAAAATCTGTGGAAGAAGCATGGGCTGGAGGCCAAGGCGATCCCCTTCCGCACCGGACGGTCCGCGTTCGAGGCGATGATCGGCGGTCAGCTCGATTTCGCGCTCATGGCCGAGTTTCCGGCGGTGATCGGCGCCATGCGGGGCCTGAAGTTCGGCGTGCTGGCGGAGATGTCCCAGTACCGGGCGGGCCGGATCATTTCCAACGAGAAGGTCGATCTGAAATCGATCAAGGCCCTGGCCGGCCACAAGATCGGCACGACGATCGGCACGAATGTCCACTTCATGCTTTCCGACCTGCTGAAGAAAGCCGGCGTGACGGCCGAAATCGTCAATGTCGCACCGCCGGATATCGTCTCGGCGCTGGTCCGTGGCGACGTCGATGCAGCCGCGATGTTCCCGTCCTTCTACGGTGGCGCCAAGCGGGCGCTCGGCGACCGTTACCGCGAATTCCGCATCAGCAACTACAGCACGCGGTTCATCTTTGCCGGCACCGCCGAGGTGATCGAAAAGAATCCGAAAACGGTAAGCGCGGTGCTCGCGGCGCTGTTGGAGGGAGAAAAGCTGGTCAAGAGCGACCCCGCCGAGAGCCATATGGCGGTCGACCGGGTCACCAAGGGCCGGTTCAAGATGGAGTACATCAAGGCCGCGTGGTCCAACTATCACCACCGGATGTCGCTGGAGGAGAACCTGCTCGACCTGATGGTGCGCGAAGGCGCGTGGATCGCCAGCCGGGGCTCGATCAAAGGCGTGAAGTCGACGCGGGCTCTCTATCGCCCGTATCTGCGTGGCGAATTTCTCAAGGCGCTGGCGAGCGACCGGGTCAATCTCAAGTGACCCTCGGTCTCGAAAGCCTGGGTTCCGTCGGGGCGTACGCGGTGCGCCCCGACATCCTTCTGGGCCCCGACGGGCCGATCCGCGATGCGGTAATGACGGTCGAGAACGGCAGGATCGCCACGATCGAACCGGCGTGCCGGCGCGATGAAACGATCGATTCCGGTATCCCCACCCTTCGCCTCGAGAACCGCGCGATCGTGCCCGGCTTCATCGACACCCATCACCATGTCACCGAACCCTTTGCCAAGGCGATCGCCTGCGGCGAGCCCGCCCAGATGTGGAAGAGGATCTGGATGCCGCTGGAGGAGGCGACTTCTCCCGAAACCGCATATATCGCCGCCAAGTGGACCTTCTTCGAAGCGCTGCGCGGCGGCTTCACGACCGTAGTGGATCACGGTATCCGGGGCGCCGAGCACACCGACGCCATTCAGAGGGCCGCCGAGGAGACCGGCTTGCGGCTCGTCTCGTCGACGGGTGTCTACGACCTTTCGGACTTCGATACGGATGCGAGGAAGCCTGCGGCCGCGTCGACCATCGACGATGCGCTCCGGACGGCCGACGACCACGTCGCGAGGACAGCGGAACGCCGCAATGTTACGCCGTCCCTTGCTTGTGGCACCGTGCAGTCGAACAGCGGGGAGATGATCAAGTGCCTGTCGGACTATTGTGCCGAACGGGGCATGGTCTTCCAAATTCACGCCAACGAGCACACGCCGGAAGTGCATCGCTGTATCGAGCGGGAAGGCTGCCGGCCCATCGAATATCTCCACCGGATCGGCGCCCTCGGTCCGACGACGCTGATCGCGCACGCAACGCTGGTCACCGGCGATGAAATCGCCATGCTTCGCGATACCGATACCGCGGTCTCCTACAACCCGGTCGCCAGCCAGTGGAAGGGCAACGGTGTCGCTCCCGCCCTCGACTATGCACGCCGGGGCATCCGCTTCGGGCTCGGGACCGACGCCACGCGCAACGATGCGTTCCGGTTGCTGGATGCGGCGGAGGCCTGCCAACGTCTCGCTTACGGCATCCCCAACGACGATTTTTCCTGCGGCGCCGGCTGGGTCTGGCTCGAAGCGGCGACCAGGGCGGGTGCGCAAGCGGCGGGTCTCGGCGTGGTCACCGGTGCGCTGGAGCCCGGTCTGGCAGCGGATTTCCTGGTTCTCGAGACCCAGTGGCCGGAAGTCTTGCCATCCTGGGATTTTGCGTGGGAGCTGGTCCGCTACTACGACCGGGCCAATATCGTCGCGACGGTCGTCGCCGGGCGCCCAGCGGTTGTCGGTGGGGAACCCGTCAGCGTTTCGATGGAAGCGTTTACGCGGGAGCATCTGCAAACCGGGATCCGATCGGTCGAAAATGCCGATATAGTTCGCCTTCACGGGCCGAGCGACACCTATCGGCCCTGACGGCCGGGCCGCGTGAACGCCCATCCCATCCTCCGCGAGTTCCTGAGGGAGCAACTGCCCCTGGTCGCCATCGTCCTAGGCCTGGGTTTCGTCGCGGCCGAGTTGCAGCACGGTTTCCTCCCGGGCGGCGATGTCGCGTTTCCGCTCGCCGGCGTGAGGGTGCCTGTCTGGCACCTGATCTGGATGGGGTTCTGGACCGGGTACACCATGGCGGTGGTGGGCGAGGCGGCGGGGATTTTCGCGTTGCCATACACGATGTCCATCCTCCAGTTCACCACGCCGAGCGTGACGCCAACAACGCAGCTATTGACCTTTCTCAACCCGTTCGGCGCCCTCTTCGGGTTTCGCCGCAGCGGTCAGTTCAACCGCGACCTCGCGCTTTGGGTATGCCTCGGCGGTGTCGCGGGCGGGCTGATCGGACCGTTCATCCGGATTACCGTCCTGTATGACGCGGGACCCTTTACCCTCGTCGTCGGTCTCGCGCTGGTCGTAGCAGGGGGGCATCTCGGCTGGGCGGCGATACGCGGGTTCCGCGCCCGCAAGACCGGCTCAGGGCTCGAAGCCCGTTTCTACCGCGAGTCCGAGGATCGGCGGGCGAAGGGTCTGGCGCCATCGGGCATTCCGGCAGGCGAGCGGATCGTGACGATTTCCCGGGACGCCAGGCGCATCGTCATCGGCTACTGGGGCGAGGAGTGGCGCCTGTCCCGGGCGGCGCTGACGCTGACGGGTTTCCTGGTCGGGATTATCTCGGCCGCACTCGGGGTCGGCGGCGGCTTCCTTCTGGTGCCCATTTTCTCGGCGATCTACCGTCTGCCCATGTATGTGCTGGTCGCGGCGACGATCCCCTATGTCATCGTGCTGTCCGCCGTTGGGCTCTTCACCTACTCTGTGATCGTCCCGAGCCTGACCGGCACGCTCGTCGCCCCGGAATGGGCGTGGGGATGCTTTGCCGCCGCCGGCGGCATTCTCGGGGCCTGGTGCGCGGCGAAAACGCAACGCTTTATTCCCGAGCATTCGCTGAAGCTCATGCTCGGCGGCATAACCGGGACGGTCGGAGCGCTCTATGTTGCCGGGTTCTTCTTCGATCTCGGGTTCGGGTTCTGAGGAGCGGGATGAAGTTCCTGCGCACATTTCTGCCCCACCTGCCCTTCATCGTGCTGGGCCTCGCCATCCTTGTCGCGGTCGCCCATGTCCGGTGGTACTGGTGACGATTCAGTGCGCTCGGCTATGCTGACGTGGCAGGGCTTCGAGGCCACAAGGGGGAGGACTCACCATGAAATGGAATATGCGAGCGGTCGCGCGCATGCCGGCGATTGGGCTGTGCGCGCTGGTCGGAACTTCGGTTTTTACGGGACCCGCGCTGGCGGCAGCGTATCCCGACAAGCCGATCACCATGCTCGTCGGTTTCCGCGCCGGCGGCGGCGTCGATACGGTCGGACGCCTGATCGCCAAGCACATGGAACAGACACTCGGCCAGCCGGTCGTGGCGACCGCCAAGGCGGGCGCCGGCGGCGGCGTTCTGGCGGCGGCACTGGCGAAGGCGAAGCCCGACGGCTACACGATCGGGATCGCGGTCACCAGCACCTGGTCGTTCAACCCGGTGTTCGCGAAGAAGAAACGCTACGGGGTCGACGACGCAACCCTGCTGGCGTCGATCGCCCGGGCTCAGTGCGCGATCTTCGTCGCGGCGAACTCGCCCTACAATTCGCTGAAAGAGGCGTTCGCAGCGGCCAGGGGCGGCAAGGCCCTGTCCGCGTCCTCCCCGGCGCCACCGGCGACTTTCCTGCTTCGGCATCTGGCGGGCCAGAACGGGGTCAAGCTCCGCGTCGTCAACGTCAAGGGCACGCCCGCCGTCATCCCGCAGATTCTGGGCGGCCATGTCGATCTGGGCTGGAGCGGCGGCCACCACATCCCCTATCTGCGCAAGGGCGAAGTGCGGGTGATCGCGGCGACCGACGACCGGCGGCTCAACGCGCCGTCGCAGGACGTCCAGACGCTCAAGGAAATGGGCTACAAGATTTCCTTCTGCGGCGCCTACATCATGGCGGCGCCCAAAGGCCTGCCGGGCGACGTGAAGGCGAAGCTGGACACGGCCCTAAAGGCGGCGATCGGTTCGGGTCCTGTCCAGACCTTCATCGAGCGCCGCAAGCTCGCCGGCAATTACCAGGGTAGCGAGGCACTGACCGCCGAAGTGCGTGCCGAAGCAGCGGCCTGGGCGAAGGTGAAGGCGGGGCTGAAGAAGTAGATCGCGGTTCGGCCGCCCGGGTCGTCCGACGATGCGGGCTATCGACTGCGCGGCTGCCGTGCTGCTCGCGGCGGCGGGGTTGGCGACGATATTCGTCTTCATCCCGATGACGGTCGACGATCCGGGATTGGACGATCTGCCGCCCGCCTTCATGCCCGAGGTCGCCGCGGTCCTGATGACGGCGCTGGCCGTCCTGCTCGGGCTGCACGGCCTGCGGCGGCGGGAGGCGGCGGAAGAGCCGGCGCTCGACCGCCGCCACGCGACTTTCGTCCTCGTCGCGGCCGTTTGGCTCGCCACCGTCCTCGCGGTCGTCGCGCTGGCCGGCTACCTGATCGGCGGAGCGGCCGCCATCGCCGGGGCGATGCTGCTGATGCGGATCCGGCGGCCGTTACTGATCGGCGGCGTGGCCTGCGCCGCGCCGCTCGTGCTGTGGGCCGTGTTCTGGCAGGTTCTGACCATTCCGCTGCCGTAGACGGATGGAAGCCGTACTGGAGGGCCTGGCCCAAGCCTTCACACCGGTCACACTGGGCTTCGTCCTGTTCGGCGTCGTCCTCGGCATCGCGGTCGGCGCCATTCCCGGGTTGAGCAGCCCGATGGCGATCGCTATCGCGGTGCCGCTGACCTTCTACATGTCGCCGCTGGCGGCAATCGCGTTCCTTCTCGGCGTCAACAAGGGCGGGGAGTTCGGCGGCTCGATTTCCGCCATTCTGCTGAACACGCCCGGAACGCCGGAAGCCGCCGCGACGGCGTTGGACGGCTATCCGCTGGCGCGGCAGGGCAAGGCCGGAAAAGCGCTCAAGACGGCGCTCTACTCCTCGGTCGCCGGCGACACGTTCAGCGACGTGGTGCTGATCCTGGTCGCCGCTCCGCTCGCCGTCATCGCCCTGAAGATGGGGCCGCCGGAATTGCTCGGCGTGCTGATCTTCGCCTTCACGTTCGTGACCGCGCTGCTCGGCAAATCGATGATCAAGGGGCTGATCGCCGCGGTGCTGGGCGTGCTCATCAGCATGGTAGGGATCGACCCGGAGGCGGCCATACCGCGGCTCACATTCGACGTGCTGGAACTGGAGGACGGGCTTTCCTTCGCCGGCGTCGCAATCGGCCTGCTCGCCTTCTCCGAAGTCGTCCTGCAGATCGAGCGGTCCTATTTGCGGGAAAGCGGGGCCGGGGACGGCATGGTTTCTTTCTCGCGCTCGCGGGAAGACAACGCTTTCACTCGCAGGGACTTTCGCCAGGTACGCGGGACGGTCGCCCGCTCGGCGGTGATCGGGACGGTGATCGGCGCCATTCCCGGGCTGGGCACCAGCCTAGCCGGATTTCTCGGCTACGGTGCCGCCATGAAGGCATCGAAACATCCGGAAGAGTTCGGCAAGGGCCGGCTGGAAGGGGTGGCAGCCACGGAGGCGGCCAACAGCGCCGTCGTCGGCTCCAATCTCATTCCCCTGCTGACCCTGGGGATCCCCGGCAACGTAGCCGCGGCGTTGCTGGCCGGCGCCTTTCTGATCCACGGAATCACGCCAGGCCCGATGATCTTTCGCGATCATGCCGCGCTGGTCTATGGCATGTTCGGCTGCCTGATCGTGGCCAATTTGATGAACCTGCTGGTTGGTAGCGTGGGACTGCGGATCTTCGCGCTCGCGGTTCGGGCGCCGCGCAGCGTCGTCATGCCGTCCGTCGCGCTGTTGTGCATCACCGGGTCGTTCGTCGCCGGCGGCGGGTTGTTCGCGGTGGCGACGATGATGGTCTTCGGGATCCTGGGCTATTTGATGCGCAAGCTGGATTTCTCGATCATCGCCTTCATCCTGGGCTTCATTCTGGGGCCGATGGTCGAACGGTCCCTTCGCCACACCGTGATCCTGCTTGACGACGCCTCTGACTTGCTCGGCCACCCCTTCCTGATCCTCATGCTGGCGCTCAGCGCGATCGCCGTGTTCTGGCTGGGCCGCCGCCCGCGCGGGGAGCTCCGGCGATGACCGACGACGACCGGCCGTTCCATCTCTGGGCCAATGGCTGCGCCCATGTCATCCATGACAAGTCCAAGGGGCGGGAGAGTCTGGCGGACGCCTTGCGTCAGTCTGAGCTGGGTGACGGCACGGGCGCGCCTGCGTTCGACTGGGACATCTGCATCAACGTGGGCGACTACAGCGCCGCCTTCGGTCCCCCGAACGACGAGGAGGGCGCGGAGATCGTCCGGCAATTCGGCGCCCTCCGCGACCATCGGCGCGAGCAGGTCTACAGCATCTGCGGCAACCACGACCGCGATCCCATGGATCGGCCGGAAGGAAGCTGGTTCCGCAATTGGATCGATCCGATGGGAGAGAACCCGGCAACATCGGGTGTCGACCGCGGCCGCTACCCTTACCCCGTTCACGGCACCTGGGAACGCTACTGGTTCGACGTCGGCAACATCCGCTTTCTGATGATGAGCGACGTGAACGAGCGGTCGCAGGCGCTCGGCCGCGGCCCGCTCGGGGGCAATCCAGGTGGCGTGGTGACCTCGGAGACCTTCGATTGGTGGGTCGACATGGTCGAGCGCAGCCGGGACGACCGGATCGTGGTGACGGTCCACCACTACGTCCTCAAGGAAACCACCGTCGCGAGCGGCGAATGGGAAGGGATGAAGAAGGATCCGGACGGCGCCTGGCAGACCGATTATCACGGATACTACGCCGAGGGGACGCCGAACGGCGCGTCCTATCTCTACTGGGTCGGCGGCGCGCCGGACTCAGGGCGGTTCGAGCGTTACCTTTCCGACCGTCCCGGTTCAGTCGATCTCTGGTTCGGCGGCCACACCCACACCGACCCCGACGACGAGCGGGGCGGCAAGTCCCACGTCGAAAGGGGCTACGGCGGCACCACCTTCATCAACGCCGCCGCGCTCACCCGCTATTTCGTCGAAGACCACGCCATGCCGCACAGCCGCGTGCTGAGCTTCGCGCCGGGAAGCCGCGAGGTTCGAGTGCGCTGTTACATGCATACCGGCGAGTATCGGCCCACCGGTTGGTACGATGCGAAGGAACGGACTCTTTCGCTGACCAGACCGTTTTCCTGGACGCCCTGAACCGGCGGACTTCAACCCGCCATGTAGCGGGCGGTGCTTTCCTTGAGCGCCGCCCGCACCGAACGGTCCTTGGTCGAGAACACGTGGTAGTCGTTGACGAGGTCGTTCTGCAGAACGCCGACGATGATCTGGAAGCAAAAGCTCAGCCGGATCTTCGCGTCTTCCGGAGTGAATTGGGGAAAGGCGTCCGGGAGCGCGGCGTGATAGTAGGCGACGATCCGCCTCGCGGACGCCCGCATCGGCGCCCAGGGATCGTCCGGCTCCAGTATCCTTAGCAACGCCTCGCGCAGGACGCCGCGATACCGCCCGGAAAAGATATCGGCCATCAGATCGACCAGCTCGTCGAGCGCCCGGTCGGGTCCCATCTCCCGGAGCAGATCTTCCGACACGCGTGCGTCGATCTGCCGGTTGCAGTCGGCGATCGTAGCCGCCGTGAGCGCGCGGAAATAGGCCTCCTTGTCCCGGAAGCGGGTGTAGAAGCTACCGACGGAGCACTGGCAGGCTGCCGCGAGATCGGTAATCCGCAAGTCCCTGAAACGCCTGGCGTTAAGCGCTTCGAAACCGGCTTGGATGTAGGCGTCCCTGATACGGATGCTGCGCTGCTGCGTCGCCTTGAAGACGCCCGGTACGTTGTCCTCGATTACGGGCGCCTCCGCTTGCAAGTCTTCCATCCCGTGCCGTTCGATCATGGATCGAAGCTAGCCCGTTACCCGCCGCGCCGTCAATATAGATATGAATTCATATTCATTTTTGTTGACAGCCCTCCCTGCCGCCGCCTATGTTCGGCGCCCGGTCCGAATAATGCGGGTCGGGACCAACGGTGCCGCCCATGCGACAAGACGCGGCGGGTTGAAGGGAGAGACAGATGAACAGATTTGGCTTGGCGATCGCCGGTATGACGACCGCCGCGTTGCTTGCCACCGCACAGGACGGCGCCGCGGCGACGAAGCTGCGGATCGCGAACTGGCTGCCGCCGGTCCACCACATGTCGCAAACGCTGCGGGCGTGGGCGGACGAGTTGGAGAAGGCTTCGAGCGGCGATCTCAAGGTCGAGGTAATGACCGCGCCGCTCGCCAAGCCGGACGGGCAGTACGACCTCGCGAAGAAGGGCGTCGTCGACATCGCCTGGAGCGTGGCCGCCTACCACCCGAAGCGCTTCTGGAAGCTGATGGCGGTGGAGACGCCCTTCGCCGCCCCGACCGCGGAAGCCGCAGGCGTCGCCGCGTGGCGCTGGTACGAGAAGCACGGGTTCATGGCCGAGGACACCAAGGACACCAGGCTTCTGGCCCTGTTCGCGCACGCGCCACACCTCTATCACAGCGCCAAACCGTTGACGAAGCTCGCCGATTTCAAGGACATGAAGATCCGCACCGGCGGCAACGGCGTGAAGATCGCCAAGATTCTGGGCGCCGTGCCGGTATTCATGCCGCCCGGCGCGACCAACGAGTCGCTAGCCAAGGGAACGCTGGACGCCTCACAGTTCCCTTGGGAATCGGTCAAGGGCTTCCGGCTTGCCGGCGTGACCAGCCACCACCTCAAGATTCCCGGCGGGACCTATGCAGGCATCTTCTTCCTGACCATGAGCCCCAAGACCTGGAAGAAGCTCTCCGCCAACCAGAAAGCCGCGGTCGAGAAGGTCAGCGGCGAGTGGGGTTCGCGGTTCATCTCGAAGAAGTGGGACGCGGCGGAGCAGGCCGGGATGGATGCCGCCAAGGCGGACGGCAACACGATCACCGTGCTGAGCGACGCGGAAACCGCGAAGGTCAGGAAAATGGTGCAGCCGATCACCGATGCCTGGGTCGCGAAAGCCGACAAGGCGGGGCTCGACGGAAAGGCGCTGCTGGCCGATTACCACGCCATCGTGTCGGGCCTCTGACCGGCGGCCAGCGGGGTGTGATCCCCTTCCTCGATCGCGGGATCGGGCGGGCGGCGTCGGGGCTCGCCCGCTTCGCCGCCCTGGTGCTCGCGGGCATCATGGCGATGACCTTCCTCGACGTGGTCGGGCGCACGTTCTTCGGGCGCGCGCTCGTCGGCACCGTGGAAAGCGTCGAGCTGATGATGGGCGTGCTGGTGTTCTGCGGCCTCGCGATTACCGAGATCAATCGTCGGCATATCGTCGTCGAGACCTTCCAGAACCTGTTCCCTCCGCGCGCCCGGCGCGCCTCCGAGATCGTCAACTCCGTGCTCGCCGTCGTCGTGACCGGGTTTCTCGCCTGGCGGCTCCTGGTGAAGACGGGAGAAATCGTCGAGGAGCAGGAATACACCCAAATCTGGGAGCTGCCGTTCTGGCCCACCGCTCTCATCATGTCTGTCGGCATCTGCGTCTTCCTGCTGGCCCTGGTCGCGCGCCTTATCGACGACCTGCGCGGCTCCCGGGACGGGGCGCGGGACTGAACGCGATGGAGACCGGGCTCCTCGTTCCTCTGGTGTTTGCGCTGCTGTTCGGCGCCCTGTTCCTCGGGGCCCATCTCGGGCTGGCGATGTCGGGCGCCGCCGTGTTCGGCACGGCGATGATCATCGGGCCGGATGCCGCGCTCTCGCTGGCCGGGATCTCGGTCTTCGAGTCGGCGCAGAGCTTCGATCTGGCGGTGATCCCGCTCTTCGTGCTGATGGGGGATTTCGCTGCGAGGTCCGGCATCAGCTCCGACCTCTACGCCGCTTTCAATGTCTGGCTGCGCCGCAGCCGGGCGGGCCTCGCCCATGCCAGCATTTCCGCCTGCGCCGCGTTCGGCGCGGTGTGCGGGTCTTCGCTCGCGACGGCGGCGACCATGGGCCGCGTGGCGCTCCCCGAGATGCGGCGCTTCGGGTACAGCGACCGGCTGGCGACCGGGGCCATCGCGGCGGGCGGGACCATCGGCATCCTGATCCCGCCCAGCGTCATCATGCTGATCTACGGCATCTTGACCGAGACCAGCATCGGAGACCTGTTCATCGCGGGCGTCGTCCCCGGCCTCCTTCTCACGCTTTTCTTCATGATCACCGTGCTGGTCGTGGTGCGCATCAATCCGTCGAGCGCACCTCAACTTTCCGACGAGGAGGAGCATGACACCGACTCCGCGATCTTCGGAAAGATATGGTCGACCGTGGTGCTATTCGTCCTGGTGATCGGCGGAATCTATGCCGGGATCTTCACCCCGACCGAGGCGGCCGGCATCGGCGCGGTGGGCGCGCTGGCGATCGGAGCCGCCATGCGCCGGCTCGGTCTTTCCGACATTCTCCATTGCCTGATCGACACCGTCCAGACGACGGCGATGATCTTCCTGATCCTGATCGGCGCGATCCTGTTCTCCGGATTCCTCTCCTTGAGCGGCACGCCCGCGCTGCTTGGCGGCTGGATCGTCGGCCTCGACCTGTCGCCGACCATGACGGTGGTGCTGATAATCGGCATCTACATCCTGCTCGGCGCCTTTCTCGACACGATGGCGATGATCATCCTTTCGATACCCATCTTCTTCCCCATCGTCTCGGGCATGGGTCTCGATCCCGTCTGGTTCGGAATTATCGTGGTGATCTCGGTCGAGCTGGCGCTCATCACCCCGCCGATGGGGATCAATGTCTTCGTGATCCGCGGTCTCGCCAGCGATGTCTCGCTCGCGCAGGTGTTCCTCGGCGTGCTGCCGTTCTGCGGCGCGCTGATCGCGTTGATCGCGCTCGTGGTGGCGGTGCCCGAGATCGTCACCGTCCTGCCTATGCTGGGTCGCTGATGAAGATCGTCAAGAACAAATCCCGCCAGCGTGTCGAGGAAATCCCCCGGGATGCGGCAGCGGCGGAAACCGATTCCGATCTCGCCCACAGGAAACTGATTGCGAAGTTCGAGGAGGGGTTCACCAGGCAGGACCTGCAAGCGATCGGCGAGTGCCTGCTTCCCTCCTTCGAATGGCGAATGCCCAACGGCGAGGTTGCCTATGGCAGGGAAAACGCCCTTGCCGCCATGGAAAGGCGCTTCGGGATGCCGAACGGTCCCCGGTTCAGCCGCTCCGTCTGGCGGTTCCGGGGGCGGACCGTGATCCAGACCTATCGTGTCGAGTATCTCGGTCCCGACGGGCGGTGGCGGAAGTCGCGGGGCATGGACCTGTACAAGATCCGCGACGGCCTCATCGCCCGCAAGGACGCATACTGGAAGATGATCCCGTGACAGCCCAGCCGGAGACCCGCCCATGAAGATCGCGTCGGCCGCCGGAGAGTTCGAGTTCCATGTCGAGACCCTGAAAGTGGCGGGAGATGACGTCGTCGTCCTCGGCAAGATGGGGGTGTGGGAGGCCGAGACCTCCATGGACCGGGACGACGTGCTGAAGATGCTGCGGCTGACGGTCGGCAACCCGTCGTTCTGGGGATTCTCTCTGAGGCTTCTGCCATACGCGGTATTCGGCCGGAAGCGGAACCGAGGGAGCGCAACGGATGAGTGAGCAAAAGCCGCCGGGCCTGCCGCCCCAGGCCGAGGCCGCGTGGGACTTTCCCCTGTTCGACGCGATCATGGGCCGCCGGTCGCGGCGTTTCGGCCTCGGCATGGAGATGGCGAAGGGGCCGTTCCGCCACCGCTCCGACAAGGAACCGGTGCCTCTCGACGATCTGGAAACGGCGATCCTGATCGCCGCCGCCACCGCGACGACCGGTCCCATCCTGGCGGAAACCGAGCTGCCCGGCGGCATGGTCAAGACGATCGGCAAGCCCTACCCGTCGGCCATGGGCTCGCACCGTGCACGGCTCTTCTTCACCGACGACAGCGGCGTCTACGTCGTGAAGGCGGACCGGGCGACGATGACCAAGATGCGGGAATACGAGAACCCCGCCGACCGGGACAAGGTGGTCGGGTTCTACGAGACCTGCGTCGAGAAGCTGGATGACGGCCGCATGGACCTTCCCGCGGTCGAGCCCGGGGTCTGGCCGCACAACCAGTGGGTCACCAACAAACCCGGCACGACCCTGTTCATGCCCGTGATCGACGTCACCAAGGACATGATCAAGCTGGTCCTCAACCTCTGCGACTCCAAGGCAGGACGCTATGCGCGCGACGGAGGCTACTACATCGTCGACGACCGCAACGGAATGCGGCCCTGCGGCAACGAGAGGTGGGTCGAGAGCGGGTTCCTGTCGAAGAGAAAGGTCCTGCCGCTCTCGCGGCTCGAGAAGATGCTGTCCGACGGGATGCTGGCCGAAGGCGCCTTCATGGGGCAGTTGATGGCGCTTGCCATGCAGGCGACCGGCATCGGCGGCTGGGTCTATGGCGGCTTCTCTTCCCTCGTGGTACTCGGGGGAACGCCCACCTGCCGCGGGCTCGGATTCCGTTTCGTGCAGTCGAGCTCCGATCCGTTCCCGGTGCCGGTCGGCCGGGACGGCGTGTTCGAGGCGTTCTGCCCCCCTTTCCACGCCGACATGGATGCCGCCGTCGACGCCGCGATCGAGGGCATGACCATGAGCATGGACGACTGGGAAGGGCGCGGGATGCTCAAGCCTCATGTCGCCGCCAACGCCGAATTCGACGCGGCGACGGTTCAGGCCTCTCCCGAGGGCATTCAATGCGTCAAGGATATCTGCGGTTACATCCTCGACACCTATGGCAAGTTCCCGGCGACGGTCGATCCGATCCAGCTGACTTTGATGATCCAGGCCCATCACCTCGACCTCGATTTCTATGACGCGCACATGAAGCCAGGGGCATATCTGGAGACCCATCGAGACCATTTCCGCGATTGGCACGGCGGTGTCGAGCCGCGCAAGAGAAACTGAGGGAGCCGGACCATGGAACCGTTCCGTCTGGTCATCGACGGCAGGAAGATACCGACCAAGCGCTGCTTCGAAGTGCTCAACCCTGCGAACGAGAAGCGGGCGGGCCTCGCGCCCGTGGCCCGGAAGAAGGATCTGCACGATGCCGTGCTGGCGGCCCGCCGCGCGTTCGAGAAGTGGCGGGATGTGCCCGAAGCGCGCCGACAGGCGGCGTGCCTCAAGATCGCCTCGAAGATCGAAAAAAACGCCGAGGAGCTCGCGCAACTCCTGACCGCCGAGCAGGGCAAGCCCCTGAACGGTCTCGGTTCGCGCTGGGAGATCGGCGGCGCGGTCGCCTGGACCCGCTATACGGCCGGCCTTTCGCTGCCGGTAAAGGTGCTTCAGGACAACGACGAGGGCAGGGTCGAGCTTCACCGCAAGCCGATCGGCGTGGTGGGTTCCATCACGCCGTGGAATTTCCCGGTCCTGATCGCGATCTGGCACATCGTGCCGGCGGTGCTGTCCGGCAACACGGTGGTCTGCAAGCCGTCACCCTTCACACCCCTGTCGACGTTGAGGCTCGTCGAGTTGATGAACGAGGTGCTGCCCAAAGGGGTGGTCAACTGCGTCACCGGCAAGGACAAGCTCGGCGTGGCCATGACGGCCCATGAAGGGATCGGGAAGATCGTGTTCACCGGATCCTGCGCGACCGGCCGGAAAATCATGGAGAGCGCGGCAGATACCATGAAGCGGCTGACCCTTGAGCTCGGCGGCAACGACGCGGGTATCGTTCTTCCCGATGTCGATCCTCGGGAGATCGCGGAAGGCCTGTTCTGGGGCGCGTTCATAAACGGCGGCCAGACCTGCGCGGCGCTCAAGCGGCTCTACGTCCATGACGACGTGTACGACGAGGTCTGCGACGAGCTCGTCGCCTTCGCGCGAAAGATGAAGGTCGGCAAGGGGACGAACGAGGACGCCGTCATCGGCCCCATCCAGAACCGGAAACAGTATGAAATCGTCGACGGCCTCGTGCGAAGCGCGAAGAAGAACGGGCGCGTGCTACTCGGCGGGAAACCCGCGAAGATCCGGAAAAAGCTGGGCCGGAAGGGGTATTTCTACCCCCTCACGATCGTCGCCGACCTCGACAACGGGGACCGGCTGGTGGACGAGGAGCAGTTCGGGCCCGTGCTGCCGATTATCCGCTATCGCCGGATCGAAGAGGCGATCGAAAAGGCGAACGACAATCCAAACGGCCTCGGCGGTTCGGTCTGGGGCCGCAACGCCGAGAAAGCGAGAAGGATCGCCGGGAAACTGGAATGCGGCTCGGTCTGGATCAACAAGCACGGCATGATCCAGCCCAACGCCCCTTTCGGCGGGGTCAAACAATCCGGCTTCGGCGTCGAGTTCGGCGAGGAAGGCCTGGTGGAATACACCGACATCCAGGTGATGTTTTCCTGAGTCGTCCCCCGCGACCGACGAGGCTCCAGGGACTCCTGCATCTCCTCCGGGGACACGACCGGTCGACACCGTCTCCGCGATACGGTCCCTAACCTGATTTATTCATCACGGCGTGAGGGCGTAGTGGCGAACGTGGCGTAAGTCGTTGACATCGGGTAGAAATTCGTTGTCCAGCGCATTTCCGCCGAGGCAACGAAAGCGCCACGCCCGCCATGACCGAAGATACTCTTCTCCCGTTCGATCTTCCAGCCGTACAACGCAAGAAGGTGACCGCCGATTTCGCCGGCGGGTCGATCTCGTCGGACGGCGGGCTGGTTCTGCTGCGCGCGGCGGAACGCCGGCTCGTCCTTGCCGAGACGCTGGCGGGCTGCATCCGGGAGTGGCGGGATCCGGAGCGGACGGTCCACACGCTGCCGGCGATGCTGCGGTTCCGCATGTTCGCGATCGCCTGCGGCTACGAGGATGCCGACGCCCTTCGACAAGCTCAGGAGCGACGAGCTGCGCGCCGATCCGCTGTTCAAGCTGGCGGTCGGCCGGGCGCCGGAGAGCGGGCGCGATCTGTGTTCCCAGCCCACCATGAGCCGGCTGGAGAACGCGCCCTCGCGCGTCGAGGTAGCGCGCCTGACGGCGGCCCTGGTCGACGTCTTCTGCCGCTCCTTCCCGATCCCGCCGGCGGCGATCACGCTCGACATCGACGACACCTGCGACGCGGTGCACGGCCACCAGCAACTGTCGCTGTTCAACGCCCACCACGACACGCGGTGCTTCCTGCCGATCCATGTCTACCATGTCGAGAGCGGCAAGCCGGTGGCGGTTCTCCTGCGCCCCGGCAAGACGCCCTCGGGGGTCGAGGTCCGCACCCTTCTCAAGCACCTGACGCGGCGCATCCGCCGGCACTGGCCGCGCACCCGGCTGACCTTCCGGGGAGACAGCCATTACGGCCGCCGCGAGGCGATGGACTGGTGCGAGGCGAACGGCGTCGACTACATCTTCGGCCTGGCCGGCAACGCCGCGTTGCACAACCTCTCCTACCAGGCCGGCGACGATCTCAAGGTGCGCCGCGCCGAGGCCGGCGCGGACCGGATGCGCGGCTTCGCCGACTTCGCCTACGCCGCCCGCTCGTGGAACCGCCAGCGCCGCGTCGTCGCCCGGCTGGAGGCGACCACCCGCGGCTTCGACGCCCGCTACATCGTCACCTCGCTCACCGGCGAGCCCCGCCGCCTCTATGAAGGGACCTATTGCGCCCGCGGACAGGCCGAAAACCTGATCAAGCAGCACAAAGTCCAGCTCGCCTCCGGCCGCACCTCCTGCCAGAGCCCGCTCGCCAACCAGTTCCGGCTGGTCCTGCACACCGCGGCCTACTGGCTGATGCTCGCGCTCCGCGACGCGGTGCCGCGCCGGATGCCGCTCGCCTGGTACGAGTTCGCTACCCTCCGCCAGAAATTGCTCAAGAATGGCGCCCGGGTGATCGAGAAGGCTGCCCGGGTCCGCATCCACTTCGCCTCGGCCTGTCCCGACGCTGCCCTGTTCCGCATGCTGGCGGGTCGCCTCGCCGCCTCGGGACCCTGACCGCCGGGGCGACGTGCCCCGCCAGGCCCAGACCCTTCAACCCGTAACCCCGATACCGAAAACCTCAGACCCCGGCACCACAAAGGCGCCGAACGGGAGCTTCTGCGCGCTCGAAATTAGCCGACAAAAGCGGCGTCTCACGAATAAGTCAGGATAGGTTCTTCGAACCCGCTGACGAGGCGAGAGTAACAAGGTTTCCAGCCATTCCATGCTGGTCTGAAACCAACCTGCGACGACCAGCCAATCGACTTCCACGAACCTAGCTAGAACCGATAAACAGACTTGCCACCATGGCGGCCGTGGGTAAACCAGCTTCACCAGCGGCTCGTTAACACTGCTCAAGGTAGCGAAGCAGACGACGACGGGTTCTCGCCTGAATCTCAGCAACTATGTGCACCCTCGAAGGTGATCACGACTGTTTCGACATGGTGCCGCCACCGATTCGTCGCAAGTTGTGGCCTGGCTATAGCATTTCCCGACTTGGGCGGCTTGCGGCGTGAGCAGCCCTCCCCCGGCCCCTCCCGCAAGCGGGAGGGGAGAGGGGAGAGGCGAAGGGGGAAAGCGAGTCCCCTCTCCCCCACGGGGAGAGGGT
>JAJEHI010000017.1 GCA_022823775.1 Defluviicoccus sp.
CGCGGTCAGGCCGCGCTGGGCCGCCTTTTCGCAGCACGCCTCGGCCAGTTCGACATCGACTTCGAGTTCGAAAGTATAGCGGAACAGGTTCGGGAAGATCGGATCGACCGACTTGCCGGAAAGATGCCGGACGCCGAGGAAATGGTGCCCGACCTGCGTGATCCAGTGCGGCGAGTGAACCAGCAAAACGTCCGGCTGCAATTCGTCCAGGCTCTTGCGCGCGCGCTCGTAGGCCCAGCGCAGCGGCTCCCAGCCGCCTTCGGATTTCGGCTCGTTCTGCGGCGGGTTCTCGCCATAGACCAGATGGGGCGGATGGGGCGCCAGAAAGCCCGCCAGGATTTCGCCGTTTGCCATGGCCGTCTGCCTTAAACCTGCCTCCCCGCGCCGCGCGCGAGGCCCGTTCCGGGAGGTAGGACGATGGCGGAAGCCCGCGCCGGCGCCGTTGGAGAGCCGCCTGGCCCGGCGCACAATCCGATCGCGCCGATCCCCCGGAAAATCTCCCCGGAAAATTCCCCCGAAAAGTCGATGCATTGTTGCCGTGACCGCTGGCCAGCACAATAACCGATTCGGTATCATCTTTTCATCGGATCGGTATCTTATGCGCCCCGCGCCGGCCGCCCGGTGCAGAACGGGAGCCGTACCATGAATTTCCGCCGCCTTCACTATTTCGTCGCCGTCGCCGACGAGCTCCATTTCGGCCGGGCGGCGGCGCGCCTCGGCATCGCGCAGCCGCCGCTGTCGCGCCAGATCAAGGCGCTGGAGGAGGAACTCGGTGCAACCCTTTTCAACCGGTCGCGCAGCCAGATCCGGCTGACCGACGCCGGCGAAATCCTGCGCGAACGGGCGCGGGATATCCTGGGCCGGGTGGAGTCCGCCGAAGAAGCGGTCCGGCAGGCCGGCGCGGGAACGATCGGCAGCCTCACCATCGGCTTCGTCAGCTCCGCCACCTACAGCGTCCTGCCCGACATCGTCCACGCCTTCCGCGCGGAGAACGCCGAGGTCGAACTGACCCTCGTGCCGATGAACAATGCCGGCCAGCGCGACGCGCTGATCCAGCGGCGCATGGACATCGGCATCGCCCGGCCGCGGATCGACGACGACGAATTGCGCCACGAGACGATCAACCGCGAGCGGCTGGTGGTGGCGCTGCCGGCGACCGACCCGCTGGCCGAGAGGCCGGCCTTGTCCATAGCCGACTTGGCGAACCGGGAATTTGTCCTCTACCCGGACAAGCCGCGGCCGACCTTCGCCGACCACGTCATTGCGATCTGCCGGTCCGGCGGCGTCGAGCCGCGCGTGGCGCAGCTCGTCTACGACTATCAGACGGCCGCCGGCCTGGTTTCGGTCGGTGTCGGCGTATCCCTGGTACCGGAATCGACCGCCACGGGCGAACGCCCGGGTGTGGTCTGCCGGCCGCTCAACGGCGTAAAGGCCGAGACCGAGTTGAGCGTGAACTGGCGGATCGACAATCGCGGGCCGCTGGTCCACCGCTTCGTCGATACGGCGCGCAGCGTGAGCCGCAGGCTCCAGCCATGACCGTTGGGCAACCCGCCGGAAATGCAAGCGACCCGATACCCGGCCGGTATCGTGCGATATCGAATCGGCGGCGAAAAACGGTCGGTCGGTGCCGGAAAACCGCCGATTCCTGCGGTTTCTCCGATACGCCACCGGCGAGTTCCGCGCCGGGCCCGGTCCGGCTGCGGGGGGCCACGCCCGCCCGGCGATTGCAAACCTGCCCCGATAAACATTAGTTTCCCGGTAGCTCTCCCGGTCCTGTGCGGTCCGGGGCGCGGCAGGCCCGAGCGAATACGGCGCGATAACCATCCTCCGGGGAGGCGGAAATGACATTGGGCAACGCCGTTCTGGCGATCGTGATCGCCCTCGTCGCGATCGTCGTCCTGTGGCTGCTGTTCTGGTGGCTCTACCGCCGGGCGACCAAGGAACTGTCATTCGTCCGCACCGGCTTCGGCGGGCAGAAGGTGGTGATGAACGGCGGCGCGCTCGTGCTGCCGGTGCTGCACGACATCATCCAGGTCAACATGAACGCGCTGCGCATCGACGTGTCCCGGGCGGCGCGCAACGCGCTGATCACGCGCGACCGGCTGCGGGTCGACGTCTCGGCCGATTTTCTGGTCCGGGTCGGCGCCGATCACGACGCCATCGCGACCGCGGCGCAGAGCCTGGGCACCAAGACGCTGCGGGTCGAGTTGCTCAAGGAACTGATCGAGGGGCGCCTGACCGACGCCCTGCGCTCGGTCGCCGCCGAGATGAGCATGGAGGAGCTGCACGAGAAGCGGATCGAGTTCGTGCGCCGGGTGCGCGAGACATTGGCCGACGACCTCGCCTCCATCGGCCTCGAACTCCAGTCGGTCTCGCTGACCAGCCTCGACCAGACCGACCGCGAGCATTTCAACCCGCAGAACGCCTTCGACGCCGAGGGCCTGACCCGGCTGACCCAAGAGATCGAGAGCCGGCGTCGCCAGCGCAATGAGATCGAGCAGGACACGGAGGTCGAGATCCAGGCGCGCAACCTGAAGGCCGAGCAGGAAAAGCTCGAGATCGCGCGCGACGAGGAATTCGCCCGTCTCGAACAGGAACGGGCGGTCGCGACCCGGCGCGCCGAACAGCGCAGCGAGGTCGCCTCGCGGGAGGCCGAGAAAGAGCGCGAGATGGAGGAAGCCCGGATCGCGTCCGGCATGGCCGTGGACCTAGCGAAGGTGGCAAGCGACCAGGAGATCGAGGCAAGGCGCATCGCCGCCGAACAGGAGGTCCGCGAGCGCGACATCGAGCGCGACATCGCCGTGGAACTGGCCCGGCACAACCGCAGCATCGAGATCGACACCAAGGCGAAGGAACAGAGCAGGGTCCGGGCCGAGGCCGAGGGCGCGCGGGCCGAGGCCGAGCGCGCGGCGGAAGCGGTCGAGACCGTGCGCGAGGTCGAGCGCGCCGAACGGCAGAAGCGGATCGATCTGATCGAAGCGCAGCGGGAAGCCGAGAAATCGTCCATCGACACGGTCTCCTCGGCGACCGCAAAACGCGAGGCCGCCGGGGAACTCGCCGAGGCCGACCGGCTCCAGACCGACAGCGAGGCCGGCCGGATCAGGGCGATCGCCGAAG